>NZ_BAAGZI010000296.1:0-7451 GCF_054778695.1 Actinocorallia lasiicapitis | reverse complement strand
ATCGCCGTGACCTGACCCTCGTTGTCACCATCGAACTTCCCCGCCGCCGTCATCAGCTCCAGACCGTCCTTGTCGGCCTGGGCCTTGGCACCCTCCCGCATCTTCACGAAGAACGGGTTGGTCTCGGTCTTGGTGATCAGACCGACCTTGGCGGTGCCACCGGAACCGGCGTCGGAGTCCTTCGCCCCCGAACCACAGGCGGTGGCGGTGAGCGCGAGGGCTCCGATGGCGGCGAGAGCGAGGCCTCTACGGATCATGATTGTCTCCCATGGGGTGTTCGGGGGGTTACGTCCCGATGTCGTGGGCGTTATCTTGCTCATACGAAAACGCTCGCGCAAACGTTTGCGCAAACGCTTGGATCAAGGAGCCGCTGGATGGCCACGATGGCCGATGTCGCACGTCAGGCCGGTGTTTCGGTGTCCACCGTGTCCCATGTGATCAATGGGACGCGGTTCGTCGCCGACGAGACCCGGCAGAAGGTCCTGACGGCCGTCGAATCAACGGGTTACATCCAGAACACCGTGGCACGGTCGCTCGTCACCTCCAGCACCAAGTCGATCGGGCTGGCGATCTCGGCGATCTCCAACTTCTACTTCGCCGATCTGGTGGCGGCCCTGGAGTCGCAGGTCAGGCTGGCCGGCTACACGCTCCTGCTGACCGACACCCACGACGACCCCGAAGAGGAGCTGAAGGTCGTCCAGGCCCTGCACCAGCGGCGCGTCGACGGGATCCTCCTCGCCACCGAAGCCCACGGCCCCGGCTCGGCCGCCCTACGGTACCTGGACGAACTGAGCATCCCGACCGTGCTCGTGGACCGCTGCGCGTCGGCCAGATTCGACCAGGTCGGCACCGAGAACGTGGAGTCCAGCGCCCACCTCGTGGTGCACCTGGCGCAGCTCGGGCACCGCAGGATCGGGCTGGTGGCCGGCCGGGAGGGCCTGATGACGTCCACGGAGCGCCTGCACGGCTACCGGCTCGGCCTGTCCCGCTCCGGGCTGGAGCCCGACCCCGCGCTGATCGCGCAGGGCCGGTCGAACGGGGCGGTCGCGGAGGCCGCGGTCGCCGCGCTGATGGAGCTGCCCGACCCGCCGACCGCGCTGTTCGTCGCCAACAACCATATGACGATCGGGGTAATGCGGGCCCTGGACCGGCGCGGCGTCCGGGTGCCCGAGGACGTCGCCCTGACGGTCTTCGACGACTTCGAATGGGCGTCGATCTTCCGGCCGAGGCTGACCGCGATCGCCCAGCCGATCCGGGAGATCGCGACCCGCTCCGTCGAACTGCTGGCGGAGCGGATCGCGGACCCGGACCGGCCGCCGCGCACGGTCCGCCTGAAGCCGCGGTTCATGCACCGCGACTCCTGCGGCTGCGTGCGCTAACCGAGCCGCCAGATGTCCTTGCGGACCAGCGAGGCGGTGCCGCCCTCGCTGAACGGCACGACGGCGTCGCCGTCGCCGGGGAAGATCTGCTGGGAGACCACGGCGGCGCCGTCGTCGGCGAACACCTCGACGGTCGAGGCGTCCAGGACGATCCGGAGCCGGAGCCTGCCGTCGCGCAGCGGCACCTTCACCCGGTCGACGCCGGGGAAGCGCTGGTTGAACGCGACCAGCCCCGAACGGGTGCGGTCCACGTACAGTTCGCCCGCGGCGACGTCGTAGCCGACCCGGGTGGCCTGGCCGGGCCCGACCCGCAGGTCGACACCGAACCGGTCGGCGTCGCGTGCGGCCCACTTGAGATCCAGATCGAGGACCTTCCCGCCGGTCGCGGACGCCTGGCGGGCGGTGCGCAGTTCGCGGACGGGCTCCTGGATCAGCGAGATCCGGCCGTCGACGGTCTTCAGCGCCAGCTCACGCGGGATGCTCTGGATGCCGTTGTACGGCGTGGTCGGGATGTCGGCCCCGTAGTTCCAGTTGTTCATCCAGCCGACCAGCACCCGCCGGGGCGCGTCGTTGAAGGTGACGGCCGCGTAGAAGTCGGGGCCGTGGTCGATCCAGCGGGCCGCTTCGAGCCCGCTGCGCACCGGCGCGTCGGCCAGGGTGAACCGGTCGGCGAGGACATGGCCCCAGCCGCCGGTCGAGCGGTCGGCGACCCGGATCCTGGCCCGCTTGCCCGCCAGATCGCGCAGATCCCACGACGTCCAGTCGAGGTGCTCGGAGTCCTGGCCGGTGGCGGTGCGGACGACCTGCCCGTCCACCAGCAGGTCGACCGAGGTCTGGTCGAGGCGCGGCGCGGCGGGCCCCGACGACAGGACGAACTGGTCGGCCATCAGATGGCCCCAGCCGCCCGTCGCGGTGTCGACGATCTGGACCTGGGCCTGCTTGCCCTGGTGGGCGGCGAGGTTCCAGGAGATCCAGCGCAGGTTCGGGCTGTCGTCGCCGGTGGCCGAGGCGACGATCTGCCCGTCGACCAGCAGGTTGACGGCCGTCTGGCCGGGGTGGTTCCCGCCCGCGACGAGGAAGTCGAGGTAGGCGGCCGAGACCGTGAACGGCGGCGAGGTGATCGTCCCGGTGGCGGGGTCGCACGGCCCCACACAGGTGTCGAGGGCCTTGGCGCCGTGCCTGCCCGGCAGGTCGCCGGTGGACGGGCCCGCGCCGGCGAAGTCGCCGGTGGCGGTCCAGCCTTCCCCCCAGCTGTCGCCTTCGAAGTCGGCGAAGACGGTGCCGGGCGGGTCCTCGTTGGACGCTCCCTCGACGTAGGGGTGGCGGCCGCCGCCGATCTGGAACGCCAGATAGGGGCGGTCGATCAGGAACTCGGGCGAGGTCAGGTCGCCGGTCGGGCCGTCGCCGCCGAGGAAGGTGTTGACCAGTCCAGAGCCGGTCTGGCCGGTGACGGGGCTCTGGTCGGGCAGGGTGCCGGTGGCGGGGGCGTCGCCGAAGGCCGTGCCCGTCCGCGTCCAGTCCCCGTAGGAGCCTTCGAAGTCGCCGAGGACCGTGCCTGCGGGCGGCTGGGGCGTCGCCGGGTCGGTGGAGGTGAAGGTGGTGCCGTCGAAGTCGCCGACGTAGTACTGCTGGCCGAGCCGTCCGGCGAGCGAGCTGACGACCATCACCCACTTGGTCCTGGCGGGGTCGCCGTCCACCGCGAGCGGGAACAGGTCGGGGCATTCCCAGACGCCCTGCGTGGCGCCCAGCGGGCCGAAGTCACTGAGATGGGTCCACGAGCGCAGGTCGGGCGAGGAGTACACCGACACCTTCCGCTCCGCGGACAGCGCGACGACCATCCGCCACGACGAGGTCGGCGCGTACCAGAACACCTTGGGGTCGCGGAAGTCCCGGGAGCCGATGTCGAGGACGGGGCCGCGCTTGGTCCAGGTCAGCCCGCCGTCGGTGCTGGAGGCCAGTGCCTGCCGCTGGATCCCGTCGGCCTTGTGGAAGCTGGTGTAGACCGCGACGAGCGGCGGCTTGGCGGCCGTCCCGTAGCCGCTGGCGTTGGTCCGGTCGTACACGACGCTCCCCGACCAGACGTCCTCTTCGGCGTCGTGGGAGATCGCGAGCGGCAGCCGCTCCCAGTGCACCAGATCGGTGCTGACGGCATGGCCCCACGACCCGTTGCCGGGCGCGTTCTCCTCAGGGTTGTACTGGTAGAACAGGTGGTACTTGCCGCCGTAGAAGATGAGCCCGTTGGGGTCGTTCATCCATTTGTCGGCGGGTGTGTAGTGCACCGACGGCCGGTACGGCTCGTCGGCGGCGTGGGCTGGCGCGCTGAGCACGGCCAGTCCCACGGCGAGCAGCGCGATGACGCGTCGCAACATGGAACGCCTCCGGGGGTGGTTCGGTGCGGGCCATCCTGTGGCGGCGCGCACCGCCCCGCAAACGTTTGCGCAAGCGCTTCACCAGCGGCCGCGCGGAGCCCCGAAGGGCTCCGGTCACTCCTTCTTGGCCTTGCTGGGCTGGACGCGCTTGGGCTCCCCCGCCATTTTCGGGTAGTTGGGCGGGTAGGGCATGTCGCCGAGGCCGTGGTCGTGCTCGTCGCGGTCGGCCAGATCGAGCAGCGGCACCAGGGAGAAGGCGACGTCGTCGATGGCGGCGTGCCGGTCGCCGACCTCGGCGAAGCGGGCCGGCATGGTCTTGACGGTGAAGTCGCCCGGCTCGGCGGCGGCGACCTCGTCCCAGGCCAGCGGCGCGGAGACGGGGGCGTTGGGCCGCGGCCGGACGCTGTAGGCGGAGGCGATGGTGCGGTCGCGGGCGTTCTGGTTGTAGTCGACGAAGATCGTCTCCCCGCGCTCCTCCTTCCACCACTTGGTGGTGACCCGGCCTTCCATCCGCCGCTCCAGCTCCCGGCCGAACGCCAGCGCCGCTCTGCGCACCTGAGTGAAAGTCCACTTCGGTTGGATCCGGACGTAGATGTGCAGGCCCCGGCCGCCGGACGTCTTGGGGTAGCCGGTCATGCCCAGCTCGTCCAGGAGCGGTGCGACGCCTTCGAGCGCCACCCGGACGGCGTCCTGGAAGGTGGTGCCGGGCTGCGGGTCGAGGTCGATCCTGAGCTCGTCGGGATGATCGACGTCGCCCTGCCGGACCGGCCACGGATGGAACGTGATCGTCCCGAGGTTGGCGGCCCAGGCGACCGCCGCCAGTTCGGTGGGGCACACCTCGTCGGCCGACCGGCCCGACGGGAAGTCGATCTTCGCGGTCTCGACCCAGTCGGGCGCGCCCTTGGGGATCCGCTTCTGGTAGAACGCGTCGCCGCCGCTGGGGTTGGCGCGCGTCGACAGGACCGCGCCCTCGACCACCCCGCCCGGCCAGCGCTCCAGCGTGGTCGGCCGGCGGTACAGGGCGCGCAGGATCCCCTCCCCCACCGACAGGTAGTAGGACACCAGATCGAGCTTGGTCAGCCCCACCTCGGGAAAGTACGGCTTGTCCGGGTTGGTGATCTTGACGATCCGGTCCCCCACGGGGATCTCCAGAAACGGCGATGCCATATGCGGAACGCTACCCCGGACCGTCCCTGAGGTACCGTCGGAGTATGGAGAAGATCCAGAAGACCGACGCGGAGTGGCGGCAGATCCTCGACCCCGAGGCGTTCCGGGTGCTCCGCCAGGCCGGTACCGAACCGGCGTTCAAGGGTGAGTACACCGACACCGAGACGGTCGGGGTGTACCACTGCCGGGCGTGCGACGCCGAACTGTTCCGTTCCGACACCAAGTTCCACAGCGGCTGCGGCTGGCCGTCGTTCTACTCGCCGTCCGAGTCCGACGCCGTGGTGCTCCGGGAGGACTCCAGCGGGGGCATGACCCGGGTCGAGGTCCTGTGCGCCCGGTGCGACTCCCATCTCGGGCACGTCTTCCACGGGGAGGGTTTCGGCACCCCGACCGACGACCGGTACTGCATCAACAGCGTCAGCCTGAAGCTCGAACCGAAGTAGCGGTCGGGCCGAGGGAGAAGTCGGGCGTCAGCGGGTCTCGACCGAGTGGCACTTGCCGCCGGTGTTGTTGACCAGGACGACATGCCCGTTGCCGCTCTTCTTGGCGTGCACGAACACCACGGGCTCGGCGTTCTCGTCGCCCTGCCTGAGGTAGGCGACGGCCTCGTCGCAGAGCTTCTTGGCGTCGGGATGCTCGGTGTCGCCTTCGTCGAGGTCGGTGTAGACGCGCAGGAAGTCGCCGCTCCACCTGGCCTCGCGGAAGTGCTTCGGCGACTTCTCCTTGAGGTGGGCGGTGATCGCCTCGTCGGAGTCGTCGAGCGCGGCGGCCAGGTCGTCCGAGGGGGTCGGCGTGGCCGGAGCGGTCACGGCGGCGGCCTCGGCCCGCTTCTTGCCGGAGCCCGCGGCGGGGCCGGCGCCGTTCTGGCCGCCGAACACCCCGAAGACCACGGCCAGCAGCACGCCGACGCAGACCATGCCCGCGAGCACGCTCGCGGTGTAGCGGCGCGAAGGGGAGTCCATCAGCCGGTCGAGGCCCCGCTCGAACGCCGAGCGGGGCTTGCCGTGCCGGGAGCTACCGGATTTCGGGGGTTCTGGGTGCGGGGAGGTCGTGCGCGTCACGCCGCGAACTTTACTTCCCGTTTGCCCGGTTCGCTGGCCGTTCCGCCCCGCCGTGACGAAAGCGCCGCCGAAACGCTACGGCAGGACCGTGACCAGCTCGGACACCGGCTTGCGGCGCCCGGTGTAGAACGGCACCTCCTCGCGGACGTGGCGGCGGGCCGTCGAGGCGCGCAGATCCCGCATCAGGTCGACGATCCGGTGCAGTTCGTCGGCCTCGAACGCCAGCATCCACTCGTAGTCGCCGAGCGCGAAGCTGGCGACGGTGTTGGCGCGGACGTCGGGGTAGCCGCGGGCCATCTGGCCGTGCTCGGCGAGCATCTGCCGCCGCTCGGGGTCGGGCAGCAGATACCACTCGTACGAGCGGACGAACGGGTAGACGCACACGTAGTCGCGCGCCTCCTCACCGGCCAGGAACGCCGGGATGTGGCTCTTGTTGAACTCGGCGGGCCGGTGCAGCGCCATGTTCGACCAGACGGGCGAGGAGTGCCTGCCCAGCATGGTCTTGCGGAACGCGGCGTAGATCTCCTGGAGGTCGTCGCTGTCGGTGGCGTGCCACCAGAACATGTAGTCGGCGTCGGCGCGCAGCCCGGACACGTCGTACAGGCCGCGGGTCGTGACGTCCTTGGCGGCGTAGGCGTCGATCAGCTCCTGGACCTCGCCCGCGATGCCGGTGCGGTCCTCCGGCAGCACCCGGTCGGCCTTGAAGACCGACCACATCGTGTACCGGATGACCTGGTTGAGGTCGCGGGCCTTGGGCTTCTCGGTCACGTTTCGACTTCCTTCAGCTGATCGATGATGCGGGCCGCGGCGGCCCGCGCGGTGGCGACGCAGGCCGGGATGCCGACCCCATCGTAGGCCGCGCCGCAGACGGCGAGCCCCTGGTGGGGGGCGATGGCGCTGCGGACGCGGGCGACACGGTCGAGATGTCCCACGGTGTACTGCGGGAGCGCGCCGCCCCAGCGGGTGACCCGTGTGTCGACGGGCAGCTCGCCCGCGTGGCAGGTCTCGGCGAGCTCGGTCATGGCGATCGCCTTCAGCTCCCCGTCGGGCCGCTGGAGCGTGTGCTCCTCACCCATCCGGCCGATCGACGCGCGGACCAGGATCAGGTTCGGGTCGCGGTCGCGGAGCCACGGCCACTTCACCGAGCTGAACGTCACGGCCTTGACGTCGCGGCCCTCGACGGCCGGGACGAGGTAGCCCGAACCGCCGGGCAGCCGGGGGAACGCGGTCGAGTGGTAGGCGAGGCTGACGATCGCCATGCTGGAGTACTCGATCCCCGCCAGCTCCTTGGCGGCGGCGGGCACCAGCTCGGCCAGCAGCCGGGCGGCGGGGCTCGCCGGGACGGCCACGACGACCGCGTCGGCCTCCAGGTACTCCGGTGCGGGCCGGGGGCCGAGGGTGAGGCGGTAGCCGTCGGGGGTGCGGTGCAGCTCCCGGGTCATCGCCGAGGTCCTGATCGGCACCCCGGCGTCCCG
>NZ_BAAGZI010000295.1:0-7477 GCF_054778695.1 Actinocorallia lasiicapitis | reverse complement strand
GTCGGGCGGGCCGCCGGGCGGCGGGACGGGGAGCGGGGAACGGGCGGGGGTGGTGGCGGTGAACGTCAAATGGAGAGAGCCGGGCGGGCCGCCGTTGGCGCCGAGGTGGCCTTCGCCCGGGACGGTGAGCTTCGTGCCGGGGGCGGCCGTCGCGGGCAGGGCGAGCCGCAGGGAGCGGGGTCCTGGGAGCGTCAGGGACAGCTCCGGAGTGGGGGGAAAGGGGAGTTCGCGGTGGATGTCGCGGCCCGGAGTGGGGGCGAGAGGGGCCAGACGGGGCAGCAGGGAGCTCGTGGTGGGGCGGGCCTGCGGCGTCGGGGACAGCGCCTCGTCCAGCAGATCGCGGAACGGTGGCGGCAGCGGAGTCGCGTACAGGATCCGGGCGAGCTCCGCCGGCGGGACGAGCGACCAGTGGGCGTTGCGGGCCGTCGCGGCGAACAGCACCGTGGCCGCCCACGAGAACACGTCGGAGGCGGGGGTGGCGCTGCCCGTCGCCAGCAGCTCGGGCGACATGTAGGGCGGTGTGCCGCTGGCACGTCCGGCGCGGGACAGGCGGGTGGCGTCCAGCAGATGGGCCAGACCGAAATCGATGACGACCGGACGGAGCAGCCCGCTCGGATCGGCCGTGACGATGACGTTCGACGGCTTCAGATCGCGGTGCAGGACCCCCGCGCCGTGGACGGCCGTCAACGCCTCCGCCAGGCCCGCCGCCAGACGCCACAGCTCCGCGACGGGCAGCGGACCGTCCTGCGCGACCAGATCCGTCAGGGAGCGGCCCTCGATCAGCCGCAACGCCAGATACGGCGGGCTCGCGTCGACGTCATAGGAGACCAGCTCCGCCACGTACGGGCTGCGGATCCCGGCGAGCGACTCCGCTTCGCGCAGCAGCCGGACCCGCAGATCCGGGCGGGACAGCAGGTCAGGGCGGATCGTCTTCACCGCGAGCAGCCGGCCCGCACCGTCACGGGCCAGGAACACCTCACCCATGCCGCCCGCTCCGACACGGTCCAGCGGACGGTAGGGGCCGAGGGCGGCGGGCAACTCCATGGTGAGCCAACCCTACGCAGCCGCCCCCCGCCACCGGAAGAGCGGACGTCACGCCAGCTCGTCGTCGAGCCGGTCCTGCCAGGCGAGCTGCTCCGCCAAGGTCTTCGTGACGCCCATCGGCAAGGTCTGGGCGAGACCTGCCGCGAACTCGTCGTCCGTCAGATCCCGCCGCCGCGTCGCGTACAGCTCGCCGGGGCTGCCGTCGGCGTACCGGCCGCGCCACACCCGCCACCGCGGATGCCCGGCCTGCAACTTCTCCCGTTCCTCATCTTTCGTCATGCCCCCACCCCACCGGCCCGCACCGGCCACCGGCAACAAGCCCCCCGCCAGCCGCCGAGCACCCCCCAAACAGAACGCAAAGCTGCGGCGTGAACCCCGCAGAACCCCCTCGCGCCGCGCCTACCGTCACCGCCAGGGCCTTCCACTGCGGCGGCACGGCGGCCCGAGGGCCGGTCGCCGTGGGCGGCCGCGGCGGGTCAGGGTTCCAGGTCGGAATCGAGGAGGGAGAAGACGGCCAGATCGTGGAGGCCATCGGCTTCCAGGTTGGCGCGGCGCAGGGTGCCTTCGCGGAGAAAACCCGCCTTCTCCGCGACGCGCAGCGAGGCCGGGTTGTCGGTGTTGGCGCGGAGCTGGACGCGTTGCAGGCCGCCCGACGTCAGAGCCCAGCGGGCCACCGCGGCGCACGCCTCGGTGGCGTAACCCCGGCCCCGGTGGGCCGGCCTGAGGCCGTAGCCGATCTCGCACAGGCGGGCGGCGAGATCCAGCCGGTAAAGGCTGATCGCCCCGAGATGCCGCCCGGTGGAACGTTCCCTGATCGCGAAGTGGGCGCCCGAGCCGGAGGTCCGGAACTCCGCCGCGCCCCTGCCCAGCCACTCGGCCAGTTCCGGGGCGGTCTCCGGGACGCCCGGCGGGAGACCTTCCGGGTCGTGCCCCAGGGCCGTCAGCGCTTCGAGGTCGGCCGAGGAGAACGGCTCGAGAGACAGGCGGTCCGTGCGCAACGACGCCTCAGGGAGGCATTCCAGCTCAGCAATATCGATCATGTCGGGGCATCCTAGGTCGCGGCCACGCCCCCGGCCAGCGGATTTCCGTCAGGCGGCGGGGGCGGCGGTGCGCACGGCGGCCAGGGCGGAAAGCCAGTTCGCGGTGACGGTGCGGGCGTCGGCCGACCAGGTGTCGCGGCAGCGGTCGATGAACGGGGCGCTGGGGAAACGGTCCATCGTCGCCGGGGTGCGGCAGGCCAGGGCGAGGGCGCGGAACGCCAGGAGGGCGGCGCGGGTGTCGGTGTCCAGGAAGTTCTCCGGCAGGTCGGGGAACCAGGACGTCTCCGACGACAGGTAGCGGCGGGCGTCACGGCGGTACTCGCGGAACAGGGTGTCGGCGTCGTACTCCGGGTGGCCCTGGAAGAACAGGTGGCGGAGGCCGTCGGGGCTGGCGGCCAGATGCCAGTCGTCAGCCGTCGACAGGACGGGGACGACGCCGTCGGGCAGCCGCATCCGGTTCCAGCGCGAATGCGGGACCAGCGGACGTTCGGGCAGACCCGCCGTCAACGGATGGACGGCCGCCACATGCGGGTGCACGCCCCGGAACTTCACCGGCAGCGGCTCCCGCGACACCGGATACAAGACGCTCAACGCGGCGTGCGCCGCGAAACACGAGAAGATCGTCGACGGCGCGTCGACCGCGACGATCCGGGCGACGACCTCCCGCATCGGATCGGACATCAGCGACGGCGACCGCGGCTCGGTCCCCGTGACGATCAGCCCGTCCATCTCCCGCATCAGCGCCCAGTCGAGCCCGCACCGCTCCGGCTCCGACACGTCCGCGCCCATCGGCAACGGAATCGCGAAGACCTCAACCGGCACCCCAGCGGCACCGACCATCCCGGCGAACTGCCGATGAGCCAACCCGGGCCGAGGCATCAAATCAACGATCCCGACCCGCAGCCCAGCACCCCAAAGCACCACAAACCGTCCCAAAACTCAGTGATTCGGGACACATCATGCACCATGATTGCTACAACCACGTGAACGAAACCCAAGTTCCCCGCAACAACCCCACCACACCCTCAGCCCCAACCCGCCCACCGCCCAAGATCGCCTCGACCTGCGACATGTGGCCCGTTTCAACGACCCCAACCCGTCATTTCGCCGCAGCTCGACACGATCAACGGTTCGGGGCTCGGAGCGTCGAGGGGTGCGGGCCGAGGTGGGCGAGGGGTGCGGGGCCCTGGAGTTAAGGGGGGTGGTCAGGGGGTCTGGTCGAGGATGCCGTCGCCGTGGGTGGAGCCGGTCTGGAAGCTGTAGTAGAGGGTTTTGGCGTCGGGGCGGAGAGAGAGCTCCACGAAGACGTTGTTCTCGCAGGGGCCGCTGTTGATCCGCTCCTGGACGGTGACCTTGCGCTTGTCCTCGGTGATGTAGATCGCCTTGAGGTCGCCCTTGCAGCCCAGGGTCGGGTACTCGCTGGTGCCGACGACCTCCTGCACGAAACCGCCGGTATAGACGATCTTGACGTCGTAGGGGCTCTTGGCGATGCCGGGCTGGGTCACCTTGCCGGTCCAGACGCCGACCAGGGACGGAGCTCCGTCGGCGTCGCCCGAGCCCGACGAGGCCGCCGACGAAGGCGGGGCCACGGGCGGCGGCCGGGATCCGGATGACGGGCCCGCCGAGGAGGCCGGGTTCTGCCGGGCGGACGCCGGGCCCGACGCCACATCCTGCGGCTTGCCGTCGCCGGTGTCCCGCATGATCAGCACGGTCGCCGCGACGGCCACGAGCACCGCCACCGCCCCGCCCGCGATCGCCAGTGCCGCCCGGTTCGTCCCAGGGGAGGCGACAGGCGGCGGGAGAGGCGCGGGGGCCGTCGGGTGGGGCGGGCCCGGATGGGTCGACACGTGACCGGCCAGATGGTCGAGGATCTGCGGGACGGTCGGCCGGTCCGCCGGGTTCTTCGACAGGGCCGCCTCGACCAGGCCGCGCAGGCCCGGATCGACGAAACCGGACAGTTCGGGGGCGGCGTAGGCGACGTTGTGGAGCACCGCCATCAGATGGGGCGCCTCGAACGGGGAGCGTCCCGTCCCGGCGAAGACCACGACGCACGCCCACGCCCACACGTCGGCGGCCGGCGTGATCGGCTGCCCCGTGACGAGTTCCGGCGCCATATAGGCGGGCGTGCCGACGAGCTGGCCCGTCCTGGTGACCCCGGTCGTGGCGTCCAGCGCCCGCGCGATCCCGAAATCGATCACCCGTGGGCCGGTCGACGACAGCAGCACGTTCGCCGGTTTCAAGTCCCGGTGGATCAGCCCGGCGCTGTGGATCGCCGACAGCGCCGTCGCCATGCCGACCGCGACGCCCTCCAGATCGGAGCCGCGCAACGGTCCCGACCCGGCGACCGCCTCGGTCAGAGTCGGCCCCGCGATGTACTCCGTGACGACATACAGCGGATTCGTGGCCAGAGACGCGTCCAGCACGGGCGCCGTGCAGAACCTGCGGACCCGCCGGGCCGCCTCGACCTCCCGCCGGAACCGCTCCCGGAAGTCCGGGTCGGCCGCCAGCTCCGGATTGATCACCTTGACGGCGACGGGCCGGCCGTCGGGGGCGTCGGCCAGGTACACCGTGCCCATCCCGCCCCGGCCGAGGCGCCGCCGCACAAGGTACGGGCCGATCTGTGAGGGGGTGTCGTCCACTGGTCCGCTTCCCGTAGGGAAATCCGAGCCTAGCGGGACGATCTTCGCCGCGGCTACCCGAACGGGCGGGCCGACTCCAGAGCGGGCGTCATGATCGACAGCGCGTCCGCGAGGGCCCGGGCGGCGGGCCGGTCCAGGGTGTCGAGCGCCGCGAACAGCCCGAGCTGACCGGCCCTGATCTTGTCGCGCAGCTCGACGCCCGACGGTGTCAGCGAGACCAGTTTGACCCGCCGGTCACCCGGATCGGACTCCCGGACGACCAGCCCGCGCCCCTCCAGCCGCGTCACGATCCCGGTGACGTTCGAGGCGTCGCAGAACAGCCGGGCGGCGAGCGCGCGCATCGACAGCGGCTCGTCGAGCTGGACGACGAGCTGCGCCTGCGCGACCGTCAGCCCCTGCTCGGTGGCGGCCGACCCCGCGTCGTGCAGATACGCCGAGACGAACCTGATCACGGCCCGGCGGAGCTCGTCGCGCTGTTCGTCCATGCCTAGAGCTTAGTTGTGAGGGGCCTCATAGGGCTGAGGGGCCAGAAAAGCTTGAAGTCCTCAAGCTTTGGCGGATACTTGAGGACTTCAAGGACTTTGGAACGATCCGGGGAGTTGTCCGAATGGCCCGAATGACTCAGGCCCGCAAGAACGGTCTGCTCGTCGCGGTGCTCAGCCTCGCGGCGATGGTCGTGTCGCTCATGCAGACCCAGGCCGTGCCGATCCTCGGCCTCATCGCCGGCGAACTCGACACGTCCGCGGCGAACGCCGGATGGGTGACGACCGCGACCCTGCTGTCCGCCGCCGTGCTGACCCCGCTGCTCGGCCGGGTCGGCGACCAGTTCGGGAAGAAGCGGACCCTCCTGGCGGTGCTCGCGCTGGCCGTCGCCGGATCGGCGATCGCCGCGCTCGCCGGAAGCCTGTGGCTGCTGCTGGCCGGCCGGGCCTTCCAGGGCGCCGCCACCGCGATCTTCCCCCTCGCGCTGTCGGTGCTGCGCGAGGAACTGCCCAAGGAGCGGTAGCCGGGCGCGATGTCCGTGGTCAGCGGAACCCTTGCGTTCGGCAGCGGGCTCGACGTCGTCGTCACCGGCCTGCTCACCCAGGGCGACGACCCCGGCTACCAGATCGTGTTCTGGTTCTCCACGGTCGTCGCGGCGATCGCGCGCGCCGTGGTCGCGGCGGTCGTCCCGGCCACCGGGCAGCGGACCGGCGGACGCGTCGACCACCTCGGCGCGCTCACCCTCGGCGGCTTCCTGGTCCTGCTCCTGCTGCCGCTGTCCCAGGGCAACACGTGGGGCTGGACTTCGGCGGCGACGCTCGGCTGCTTCGCCGGCTCGGCGGGCGTCGCGGCCCTCTGGGTGGCGGTGGAGCGACGGGTGGACGCCCCGCTCGTCGACCTCGGCATGTTCACCCACCGGCCCGTCCTGTTCACCAACCTGGCCGGGATGTTCGTCGGTTTCGCGATGTTCATCCAGTTCCTCGGGGTGTCGTACCTGGCCCAGCTCCCGGAGTTCACCGGCTACGGGTTCGGCGCGTCGGTACTGCGGGCGTCGATCCAGTTCCTGCTGCCCGGCACCCTCGCCTCGATGCTGGCCGCGCCGCTCGGCGGGCTGCTCGTCGGCCGGTTCGGGCCGCGGCACACCCTGGTCGCCAGCTCGGCGGTCGGCCTCATGGGGTATCTGTGGCTGATCGCCGCCCACGACACTGTGTTCTCGGTCGTCACGGCGGGCGTGCTGGTCGGGATCTCGGTGAGCTTCGCCTACGCGGCGATGCCCGCGCTGATCGCGGCGTCAGTCCCGGCCGAGCAGAGCGGCATCGCCAACGGCCTCAACTCGATCTCCCGGACGGTCGGCAGCTCCCTGGCCAGCGCCCTCTTCACCACCCTGCTGACCAGCGACACCCTGAAGAACCTGCCGCCCGGACTCCCGGAGCTCCCCGCCGAATCCGGCTTCACCACGGCGTTCGTCATCGCCACCGCGGCCTACGCCCTGACGGCCGTTGTCGCCCTGATCGGCCTGCGGCCCGCCCCGTCCCCGAAGCCCGCCCCCGTCCTATCCTGATCACTCCCAGCCTTGATCGCTCCCAGCCTGATCACTCCCAGGAGGCGGTGAGGAGCGTGTGGAACTCCCCGGCCGTGGGGCGGGAGGCGGGGTGCCGGTGAAGGGCCTCGCGGAGCAGGGAGGCCAGCGCGGCGGGGATGCCGGGGATCGGGGGGACGGGGGTCTCCCTGGCGTGGCGGTAGTGGGAGCGCAGGACGTAGGCCGGGAGGGGGCGGCCCGGATGGTGCGGGGGACGGCCCGACAGGAGGGCGTAGAGGGTCGCGGCCAGCGAGTAGACGTCGCCCGCCCTGGTGGGGGGCTGATAGCCGGTGTCGAAGAGCTCGGGCGGGGCGTAGGCGGGCGTGGCGGCACGGGTCGGGCGGCCTGGGTCGCCGGTGAGGATCGCCGGGCCGAAGTCCGCCAGGGCGGGGCCGCGGTCGGTGAGCAGCACGTTGGCCGGTTTGATGTCGCGGTGCAGCACCCCGACGGCGTGCGCGACGGCCAGCGCGTCCGCGACACCCGCCAGCAGCGGCACCGCCTCGTCCGCGGGCAGCGGCCCGGTGCGGGCCAGCCGGTCGGCCAGCGAACCCCCCGAGCAGTACTCGGTGACCAGGTAGGGACGGCCGTCCGCGAGCTCGCCGTGGGCCAGCAGATCCACCACGTGCGGATGGCCCGACAGGCTGCGCGCCGCCGCGAACTCGCGGGCGAACCGCTCCCGCCCGGCCTGCCCC
>NZ_BAAGZI010000294.1:0-7487 GCF_054778695.1 Actinocorallia lasiicapitis | reverse complement strand
GGCCGAGGCCGAGCGGCAGCAGGTCGCCGCCACGCAGGTTCGTGCCGACGCCGCCGACGCCGTCGAGACGCACCGCCTACTGCGCGAGGCCGCTCAGCGTGCCCAAGCCGCTGCGGAAGCCGCCCGTGACGCCAAGATCGCCGAGGTGCGGGAGCTCCGCGCGGCCCTGGAAGAGGTCGGGGAGCGGGCGCAGACCGCCGAGCGCGTTCTTACCGCGCAACTCAACACCGCACGGGCTGAAACCGCTCGTACCCAGGACACGCTCGCCGCCACCCGGGAGGCCCTGGTCACGGCGCAGGGCGAAACCCGCACCGCACGCGCCGCCACCCAGGCCGCTGAAAACACACTAGCCGCCGTTCGCGCCGATGCCACTGCGGCCGCCGCCTCCGCCGACACGCGGGCCGGTGACCTGGCCACCCGCCTCGCCGCGGCCGAACACCAGCGGGACACCGCCCGACAGAAATCTGCCGACGACCGTCTCGACCTGGCCGCCGTCCGCGCCCTGGCCGACCGCCTGGAAGCCGACCTAGCGGCGGCCCGAGCCGAAACCGACACTCAACGAGAACGCGCCGCCCGAGCCGAAGCCGACAAGCAGCGGGAGCGATCCGCCCAAGCCGACACCACCGCCCCCGCAACGCCACCAGCACAGGACGGCCCGCCCACCCCGGCCTCACACTGAGCCACGGCGTCCCGCCTCAGAACTACTGCTGGGGTTGGGGCCGGGCGCGGTGGATCTGTCGGCGGTAGCGCCGGTGAAGCCGGCCTCCTACCAAGGCCCAGAAGATCAAGAACTTGAAGGGTGAGCGGCGGTCGCGACGGTGCGGCAGCTGGGTGTTTCGGAGTGCCTCAGGGTGGCGGTCCAGGTGGCCAGCAGGCGCAGGGCGTCACCGCTTGGGGCGTTCGGGGCTGCGGTGTGGATCAGGAGGGTGGTGGCGGACGTTGTGGTCGGCGCAGCGTTTGCGGAGGACCTCGCTGTTCACGCCACCGGCAAGGGCGTCGTGATCGTCCCCTAGTCGGTGGTTTCGGCCAGGGTGTGGGCGACGAGGGCGTTGGCGTGGCCGTGGCCCATCGCGTGCTCGGCTTTCAGCCAGGCGACGAGTTCCATGTGCTTGGTCAGCGGTGAGGCGCGGATGAGCTCCTTCCACTCGGCGATCGGACGTCCGTACTTCTTCTCGATCGACGGGAAATAGCTGGCGGGGCCTTTCGCCGGTTCGGTCATGGTTTCTTGCCTTTCGGTGGTGGTGTCAGCTGAAGAATGCGGTCAGGGCGGGGGAGAGGACCGTCGGGGCGATGTCGTGGTCCTGGCCGGGGAAGATGCGCAGGGTGAAGTCGTCCGACAGGGCGGCGAGTTCCCGGGCGCCGTTCAGCATGTGGTCGGGGCCGGAGTCGCCGCTGCCGACGAGGACGGGAACGGTCACGGACGTCCAGCGGTCGCCGGGCAGCGGACGGCCGGACATCGTGTCTCCCATGATCTGGCCGTCGTAGGGGAGGGTGCGGGCGGTCGCCTCCATTCCAGCCCAGAACGGGGCCTGCCGCATCCCCGCGACGGCTTCGGCGGGCAGGCCCACGGCCGCGGTCAGGAAGTAGGCGACGGCGTCGCCGTACGCCTCACGGGCCACGAGCTCCGTCAAGTGGTCGACGTAGTCGGCGGGCAGCGGCGGACGGCTGCCATCGGTGATGAACGGCGGCTCGTACAGTGCGAGCCTGGTCACGGCGCTGCCGCGGGCCGTCGCCTCCAGCGCGAGGACGGCTCCCGAGGACATGCCGAAGACCATCGCCTCGCCGCCGGCCTGCTCGATCAACGCGTCCAAGTCCTCGACCTCCCGCTGCACGTCGTAAGCCGCGCCGTCCCCGCTGTCGCCGCGCCCCCTGCGGTCGTAGGTGATCACGGTGAACTGGTCGGCCAGCAGATCGGCGAGGTCGGCGGACGCGCCGCGCGTCATGAACGCACCGCCGACGAGCACCACGATAGGGCCCGAACCCCGCCGCTCATAGGCGATCGCCGTCCCGTCGGCAGAGAACACCTTCTCCATCGCCACCACTCCCCATCCGTAGCAAGACCCTCTCGGAACTGGACGGTACAGTACTCGAACGAGTACTAGTCAGTCCAGTACTATGCGGCCAGGCGAAGCAGAGGGAACTGATGATGGACAGCCGTTCGGAGCGCAAACACCAGGCGATCCTGGACGCCGCGACCACGGTGTTCCTGGACAGGGGCTACTCGGGCACGAGCATGGACGACATCGCGAAGCTGGCCGCGGTCTCCAAGCAGACCGTCTACAAGCACTTTGCGGACAAGGAGAAGCTGTTCGCCGAGATCGTCCTGGCCACCACCGACCGCATCGACGGCATGATCGACCTGATCGCCGACGTCCCCGCCGACTCCGACGCCCTCCAGGAGAACCTGACCCACCTCGCCCGCCGGTTCTTGACGGCCCTCACCCAACCCCAGGTCATCCAGCTCCGACGCCTGATCATCGCCAACGCCGACACCTTCCCCGAACTGGGCGCCGCCTGGTACGAGCAGGGCTTCGAACGCGTCCTGGCCACCCTGGCCGCCACCTTCCGCAACCTCGCCGACCAGGGACTCCTCACCGTCGACGACCCGATGCTCGCCGCCCACCACTTCTCCGGCCTGCTCCTGTGGATCCCGGTCAACCAGGCCATGTTCCACGGCGGCCCCCAGCACACCGAAGCCGACCTGGACCACTACGCCACCGCCGGCGTCCGCGCCTTCCTCGCCGCCTACCGGCCCCCGCCCTGATTCAGCTGCTTCTACTGGGGACGAAGCGGCGACGGCCAGGGCATGATGGAGCCATGAGCGACGAACCGACGCAGGACGGCGCAGCGGACCGGTGGCGGACCCTGCCGCCGCGCACACCCCTGGAAGACCTGGTGGCCGGACACGAGGTCCCACCGAAACCCCAAGTGATCGCGGAACCGGGCAACACCGCCCTCGACGAGGCCACCCGCTACCCCGGCTGACGGCTCTCAGACTGCCGCGAGGTCGACGGCATCGTCCTCAGCGGCGGGAAGGGCTCGGAGCGCGGGGACGCAGAAGGCGAGTGCGGAGATCGCGAGCTGGAGACCCCCGGCAAGCCAGAGAGTCGGATGAAGCCCGATCCCGACCGCGACGGGACCGACGACTGCCTGCCCGAGCGGCTGGCACGCCAGCGACCCGAAAGCGTCGTACGCGCCGACCCGCGAAAGCGACGCCGCAGGCACATGAGTCTGCAAACTGGTCTCCCAGAGCGTGTTGAAAACGGTCAACCCGAGACCCGCGAGGAACGCGACCCCGGCCACCGCCACCACCGGCCGGTGCCCGGCGAGCGCGAGCGCCGGAAGCGCGCACAACGAGACCAGCGCGATCCCCGCCCGCAGCGGATGACGCGGCCGAACCCGGAACGCGATCACCCCGCCGACCAGCGACCCGACCCCGAGCGCCCCCATGACCGCCGCCCACCGGGACGGCCCGCCGAGATCGCGATCAGCGATGACGGGCCCGAGCACGAGAAAAGCGGCCAGCAGC
This sequence comes from Actinocorallia lasiicapitis, assembly GCF_054778695.1. Classification (NCBI taxonomy): domain Bacteria; kingdom Bacillati; phylum Actinomycetota; class Actinomycetes; order Streptosporangiales; family Thermomonosporaceae; genus Actinocorallia; species Actinocorallia lasiicapitis. Next base: position 3,958 of record NZ_BAAGZI010000294.1, on the reverse strand, counting down.
AGGTTCGCCAGCGACGCGTAGACGACGGTCGCCCACACCCAGGTCCGTGACCGGAACTCCTGCCAGCCCCGCAGAAGGTCACGCAGGAAGGTCCCGGACGTCTCCGCTTGTGCGGCCGTCGCCGGAACGCCGAGCAGGAGGACCGCACTCACCAGGAACGTCGAGGACGCGCCCGCGATCGCCCAGCCAGGGCCGAAACCCGCCACGAGCAGCCCTGCCAGCGCAGGCCCCGCGATGTTGCCCAGCGAATAGGTGAGGCCCTTCACGGCGTTGGCCTGCTGCAGGCCGTCCGGGGGAACGATCGACGGCATCAGCCCGACCGCCGCGGGCGCGAACGCCCCGCTCGCCAGCCCGTGCACCGCGTTCAGCGCGGCGAGCTGCCAGATCTCACCCGTCCCGGAGATCACCAGGACGGCGATGCCGAGCTGGGCGGCGAACCTGGTCAGATCGGACACGACCATGATGTTCCGGCGCGGCAACCGGTCGGCGAGCACGCCGCCGAACAGCAGAAACCCGACCATGGCGACCGCATGGGCGGCCAGCACGAACCCCAGTTCGGCGGGTGAGCCACCGAGGTCGAGGACGGCGAACGCCAACGCGATCCCGAGCAGCCCGTCACCGACGAACGCGGCGGCCTGCCCGACCATGAACCGCCGCAGCGGCCGCGACGACAGCACCTTGGCGCTCACGGTTGCTCTCCGCGATCCGGCTCCAGCAACGGGAACAGCCGCGCCACGACCGCGACGGGCGCCGCGCCAGCGGGACGGGCCGTGGGCCGCGCCTCCCGATGGCGGAACTGCCCGATCAGCGCCCTGACCACCTCGGCCATTCCCGCCATCTCCTCCGGAGTCAGGTAGACGACCTCGCTGAAAGTCTCGTCACGCCGCCACCGCGCGGGCGCCTCACCTTTGTGCTCCAGCCACCGCTGATAGCTCTCGTCCTCAAGCCCCCGAGCGAGCCCGCCGAGCCCCTCCGCCGCCTCGACCCGCCGACCCACCGCCGCATCACCGGTCGCGACCAGCCGCCACGGCCGTGCTCTCCCGCCGTCACCGGGAACCGCTTCGATCACCCCGTACAGCGCCAACCGCCGCAGATGAAAGGAGTACAGACCCGTACTACCCCCGAGTTCCCGCGCCGCGTCCGTCGCCGTCACGCTTCCCCGCCGCACCAGCAGCTCCACCAGCGCCTCCCGCACCGGATGCGCCGCCAGCTCCCCATGCCCGCCCTCAAAAGACTTCACTTTGCAAACCCTAGCCCTTTGCAAATACACCTAACAACCTGGCCGGGGAAGACGGCCGTTCGTGGCGTTCACGCGCAGCGCGCGGCCGAACGAGCGTTGGACGCGCTGGCCGTCCAGGCGGGTGGCGACCGCGCGGAGCGCTCGCCAGGTGGGATCCTCAACACTTCCGGCAGGTCGGGGGCGCACTCGCCGTCGCGCGGGACGCTCATCGCAGGCCAGGGCGGCCTCCTGCCCGGGATGCGGCATCAGCGTCCTGAGCGCGGCGATCCTCCTGTCCGTCGCTACCGCCGCGCCGCTCACCCTGCGCCCCACGCGGCCGTAGCCGTCAGGGGTTGGCGGGCGGGGTGCGGCCGGGGGAGGGTCGGGGGGTGCGGAGACGGGGTTTGGCGGCGTTGCTGGTGGCTGAGGGGTTCTCGGTCACCGGTTCGGTGGTGACGCGGATGGCGTTGCCGTGGTTCGTCCTGGTTTCGTCGGGGTCGGCGGGGCGGATGGCGGTGGTGCTGGCGGCGCAGATGGGGGCGATGGCGCTGTCGGGGGTGGTGAGCGGAGCGGCGGCGGCTGGGCTCGGCGCCCGGCGGGTGCTGCTCGTCGGGGACGCGGTCCGGGGCGTGCTGATCGCGGTGGTGCCGGTGATGCACGGTGCGGGCGTGCTGCGATGGGAGTTCGTGGTGGCGGTCGCGGCCGGAATCGGGCTGTTCTTCACACCTCATCACAGTGCCCGGCTGGTGCTGCTGCCCGCGCTCTGCGGTAAGGACGAAGGCGCGCTGGCCCGGGCGAACTCAGTGCTGCAGGCGGTGAACCGGGGATCGCTGCTGCTCGGTCCGCCGATCGCCGGGGTCCTCATCGGGGTGGTGGGGGCGGCGTCGGTGCTGTGGATCGATGTGGCTTCGTTCGCGGTGTCGTTCGTCCTGGTGTTCCTGTTCGTCCGGGTCGACCGTGACGTGGCAGGGGTGCGGGCGGCGGGGTTCTGGGTCGGTTTGCGGACCGTCGCAGGAGGCGCGGTGCTGCGACCGTGGACGATAGCGATGACCTGTTTCGAGGCGGTCTGGCAGTTCGTGGTCGCCACGGTTCCCCTCCTCACCTACTTGTACTTCGGCGGCAGCGCCCGGACCGTCGGCCTGCTCATGGCAACGATCGGAGTAGGCGCGATCACCGGGAACCTGCTCTCGCTCCGGCTAGCACGACGGCCCGACCTGGTGCGCCTCATCCTCACCGGAACCGCAGTACAGACCGTCGTCTTCTGGTGCATGACGGTCACCGCCGATCCCCTGACGTTCGGATTCGCCCTCCTCATCGCGGCATTCGCGCTCGGCCTCGTCGAAGGGCCGCTCACCGCCGAGCAGATCAACCACATCCCCGCAGCGGTCCGCGCCCAGACCGTAGGCGCGTTCTTCAGCATCACCCTGCTCGGCGCCGCCGCCGGAGCCCTAGCCGCCCCCGCCGCCCTCGACCGCTTCGGCCCCCACACCGCCTTCCTATCCCCCGCCATCCTCCACACCACCGGCACGATCACCCTCGCCCTAGCCCTCCACCGACTCCGCACCACCCCACCCCCCACCCGAACAGCCCCCGAACCCGCCTAACCTCGCGAAAGAGGACACGACCAGGAATCCCCACTCCGCGCCAGCGCCAAGTCCGTCACCACCGCGCGCCCACTGCGGGCGTCCTGCGCGTGCAGGGCCGTAACGTCATCCGTGCGACCAAGGCTGCTACACCGATACACCAGATTCGACGATCGCTCCGGCCCCCACACCTGGTTACGCGAGCCTTCGACACCCCGGGTTGAGCTGGTCTGGCGGGCTAGGGGATGGCCTCCCATGTAGCCGGATCGTCTGGGTCGTGGAGCGCTGCGTCGCTGGGGATCCAGGGGTAGGCAACTGCTAGCACGTGGCCACCGATTCGCCAGCGGAGGCGCTCCCACTCGTCAAGGTTGATGGCTTGAACGGCCTCGACGAAGCTTGCTGGCGGAAGGTAGTCGTGTGCAGCCATGTAGTGGGTGATGAGCTGGGGAGCTGCGTAGGCGAGGCCGGCTGCGCCTGGGATACGGAGTTCGGAGGTGCCGCGTGGCTGCTGGCCTGATCGCTCCCATGGTCCATTGCATAGATCGCACTCATGCTGGCCCAAGAAGCAGTTCACCCGTTGGATGTCGGCGATAGCGGTGAGCTTTTCGACGAAGCCCGAGGGGGCCGATCCAGTGGTGTAGGGCTGCCCGTTCTCTAGCCAGCCGACATTGAGTCGCAGGTAGTTCGGCCGGAAGGCCAGCGAGTAGAACCCTGAAGCCCTGTCGCTGAAAACCTCCAGGTTGGGGTCCCCGTACTCGTAGTCGGTCAGATCCGCGAAGTGCACCCGAGCATCATGCTGTCTCGACGCTCACCACGCCAGCCTGTGCCGCCGGTCGGCCGAGGACCGCGGAAAGGCGTGGTGGGCGCGGTCGGGAGATCGCCGTGGTTTCTCGATGTCGGATGGCCCAGATGTGCCTTCGTGAGGAGGTCTCGCCCATGGCGAACACGATGCCGCGGGCTGCGGACAGGCCGTAGAGGCCGGCGCGGAGGGGAACGGAGGTCACGGTGCCCTTGGCGGTTTGGTGCACGATGATCTGGTCGGCCCAGCCGCTGACGGGGGTGAAGTTGTCGCCTGCCTCGAACCACAGGCCGCCGTCGCGGTCCGGGGTGATCCCGGAGATGAGCCAGGGCCAGGTCTTGGCGAGCCGCTTCCAGC
>NZ_BAAGZI010000293.1:0-7532 GCF_054778695.1 Actinocorallia lasiicapitis | reverse complement strand
AGCCGGACGGGCCCCGCGCTCTGGAGCTGCGCGGTGTGGAAGGCGGCGGCGCGGGCGGTGAGCGGGCCTGAGGCGTCGAGTTTGAGGGTGCGGTCGGCGCGGACGGAGTCGAGGCTGAGCCGCCCGGCGACGGCGAGCGGACCGATCCAGGCGGAGGCGCGGAAGCGGGCCCGGTCGAACAGCAGATGGCGGGCCGTCTTCGCGTGGCGGAAGGAGAGGGCGGCGTGGAAGTCGGTGTCCTGGAGCAGGGCGTCGCGGGCGAAGCGGGAGTGGTCGAAGTCGGCGTGGCCGTGGAACCGGGCCGAGTGGAACGCGACATCGGCGGCGAACCGGGCGGCAGAGAACAGGGCGTCGCCGCCGAAGGAGGTCTCGGTGAAGCAGGTGTGACGGCCGAAGCGCGCCCCATGGAAGGAGACGTTCCCGGCGAACCGGGCGCGGGTGAAGGAGACGTGGCCGGTGAAGCACGCGCCGTAGAAGGTGGTGGTGGCGGGGAAGAACGCGTCGTCGAAGGAGACGTCGCCGTCGAAGCGGACGCCGCGGAAGTCGGCTCCGGCGAACGTCGCGTTCTCGAACCAGCAGCGGCCCAGCAGGACCGTGCCGTCGGGAGCGGTCGCGGCCGCGCGGACCGACGCCCAGAGCGCCTCGTCCACCGTCCTGCCGCGCAGATCGAGCTTGCCTCCGGGGGTCAGGTCCACGCCTGCGTTGTACCCGGGGTCGGGGGTGGACGGGCAGGGCGCGGGGGCCGGATGCGGTCGCGTCGCTTGTGACGTGAGTCACTTCGGCATACGGTCCGGTCAGCCGGGAGGAGATTTATGCACCGTCTGTTGGTGATTGTCCTGTTCGCGACGTTGGTGATCGCGGAGCCCGCGCAGGCGTCCGTGGCCCGCTTCCCCCCGGGCTTCCTCTGGGGCGTGTCGCTGGCGGGGTTCCAGGCGGAGGGCCACTTCCCCGACAGCAACTGGACCAGATACGCCAAGAAGCAGGAGAAGTACCGCAACGCCGTCGACTTCCGGCACCGCTATCCCCAGGATGTGGAACTCGCCCGCAAGCTGGGCGTCAACGTGTTCCGGACGTCCGTGGAGTGGGCCAGGATCCAGCCGCGGCCCGGCCGGTGGAACTGGAAGGAGATCCGCTACTACGACGACCTGTTCCGCCGCGTCCAGGCCGCCGGAATGCGGCCGATGATCACCCTCAACCACTGGGTGCACCCCGGCTGGGTCCACGACCAGGGCGGCTGGACCAGCAAGAAGACCGCGGCCGACTGGCTGAAGTTCGTGAAGTTCGTCGCCGACCGGTACAGCGGCCGCGGCGCCCTCTGGATCACCTTCAACGAGGCCAGCCAGTACATCTTCCACGAGCTCACCGACGGCGGGATGCCCGTCGCGAAGGTCCCGGTGATGCGCAAGGCGCTGGTCGGCGCGCACCGCAGGGCCTACGACCTGATCCACCGGCTCGACCCCGGCGCGCCCGTCTCCACCAACGTGGCCTACGGCTCGATCCTCAACGGGGTCTTCGACGCGGCCGTCTTCAACGACGTCACCGACAAGCTCGACTTCATCGGGATCGACTACTACTACGGCGCGAGCGTCGGCAACCCGTCCGCGGCGCACTCGGTGACGGGCGCGTTCTGGAAGATCGAACCCGAGCCCGAGGGCCTGTACTTCGTGCTGAGGAACTACCAGCGCAGGCTGCCGAAACTGCCGGTCTACATCGTCGAGTCGGGGATGCCGACCGACAACGGCAAGCCGCGCCCCGACGGCTACACCCGCTCCCAGCATCTGCGCGACCACCTGTACTGGGTGCAGCGCGCGATCGCCGACGGGGTGAAGGTCATCGGCTACAACTACTGGTCGCTGACCGACAACTACGAATGGGGCTCCTACCGGGCACGCTTCGGGCTGTACACGGTGAACGTCGCCACCGATCCGAAGCTGACGCGCCGTCCCACCGACGCCGTCCCTACCTACCGGCGGATCATCGGCGACCGGGGCGTGCCGCGCGGCTACACGCCCGTCAAACGGCCGGCCTGGTGCTCGATCGAGGATCCCGTCGCCACCTGTTTCGGCAAAGTCCCCACCCCACCGGCCTAGACCCGGCGTCCGGCGGGAAAACGGTGTTCAAGTGCTGAAGAGGTGGCCGCAACTCACTTCCCGCCGAGGTTCTGCCGCTAGGCGGGGGCCGGTTATCCTTCGGGTGCTGACCGGTGAGTAACATGATCCGAACTGGATTCGGTCCCCTCTAGTAAGGTGCTGCTTATGGACGTCAACGGAGTATCCGCCGTCGTTTCCGGCGGTGCGTCGGGCCTTGGTGAGGCCTGTGCGCGTCAGCTCGCCGCGAAGGGCGCGAAGGTCGTCATCGCCGACCTGAACGAGGAGAGGGGCAAGGCCCTCGCCGACGAACTCGGCGGCATCTTCGTCAAGACCGACGTGTCCGACGAGGTCTCGGTCGCCGCCGCCGTCCAGGCCGCGGTCGACAGCGGCGCGCCGCTGCGCGTCATCCTCAACAGCGCCGGCATCGGCTGGGCGACCCGCACGGTGGGCAAGGGCAACATCCCGCACCCGCTGGACACCTTCCAGAAGGTCGTCCAGGTCAACCTGATCGGCACGTTCAACCTGATGCGCCTCGGCGCGGCCGCCATCGGCGCCACCGAGCCCATCGACGCCGACGGCCTGCGCGGCGTCGTCATCAACACCGCGTCCGTCGCGGCCCTCGAGGGCCAGACCGGCCAGGTCGCCTACTCCGCCTCCAAGGGCGGCATCGTCGGCATGACCCTGCCGGCCGCGCGCGACCTCGCCGCCATCGGCGTCCGCGTCAACACGATCTGCCCCGGCATCATCGACACCCCGATCTACGGCGAGGGCGAGGCCGCGGAGGCGTTCAAGGCCACGCTGTCGGCTCCGGTGCCGTTCCCGAAGCGCATGGGCAAGGCGAGCGAGTTCGCCCACCTGGCCCAGGCCCTGATCGAGAACGACTACATGAACGGCGAGACGGTCCGTTTCGACGGCGCCATCCGCTTCCAGCCGAAGTAGGTCGACATGAGCGATGCGGTTCTGACCGAAGAGGACGGCGGCGTCCTGGTCATCACGATCAACCGGCCCGAGGCGAAGAACGCGGTCAACGCCGACGTCGCCAACGGCATCGAGGCGGCTCTGAACGAGCTCGACTCCCGTAAGGACCTCGCGGTCGGCATCATCACCGGCGCGGGCGGCACCTTCTGCGCGGGCATGGACCTCAAGGGGTTCCTGCGCGGCGAGAACCCGTTCACCGAGGACCGCGGCTTCGCGGGCATCGTGAAGCGCCCGCCGACGACCCCGCTGATCGCGGCCATCGAGGGCTACGCCCTGGCCGGCGGCTGCGAGATCGCGCTGTGCGCCGACATGATCGTCGCGTCGTCCGAGGCGAAGTTCGGCCTGCCGGAGCCCAAGCGCGGCCTCGTCGCCGCCGCGGGCGGCCTGCTGCGGCTGCCGACCCGCATCCCGTTCCACATCGCGATGGAGATGGCGCTCACCGGCGACTTCTACGGCGCGGAGAAGCTGGCCGGCTACGGCCTGGTCAACCGTGTGACGGAGCCCGGCAACGCCCTCGCCGCCGCGAAGGAACTGGCCGCGAAGATCGCGGAGAACGCTCCGCTGGCGCTCGCCGCCACCAAGAAGATCATCGTCGAGTCGGCCGACTGGTCGGCCGAGGAGATGTGGCCGAAGATGGAGGCCATCTCCGGCCCGATCTTCGTCTCGAAGGACGCGATGGAAGGCCCCGCGGCCTTCGCGGAGAAGCGCAAGCCCAACTGGTCGGGCGAGTAGCCGAAACCCGTGCTCGGAGCCGTATCCCGGAAATGGGGTGCGGCTCCGTTGTTTTCGGGAATGCAGGTTTCGTGACGAACGTTCCCGAGGAACTGAACTACACCCGAGCACACGAATGGCTGCGGGTCTCCGAAGACGGCCTGGTGACGGTGGGCATCACCGACCACGGGCAGGAGTCGGTGGGCCGGATCGACAGCGTCGGGCTGCCGTCGGTGCCGCTGCCCGTCCTGACCGGCGACCCGATCGCCGTCCTCGCCTCCGCCACGGCGCGCGCCGATCTGCGGGGCCTGTTCGACGGCGAGATCATCGAGATCAACGACGCGATCCTCGACTCGCCCGGCTGGGTCAACGACGACCCCTACACCGACGGCTGGCTCTACCGGATCCGCCCGACGGAGCCCTTCGACCCGGCCGTCTTCCTCGACGCCGCCGCCTACACCGAGCTGATCACGGGTTGAGCGGGGCTATGTTCGGGGGATGCCCGCGCCCCGCACCCGGCGTCCGCAGGTTCCCCGCGAACCCGTGCCGCCGAAACTCCCCGCCGCCCTGAGCCTCGCCCAAGGCCCGATCACCGACGACCAGATCCTGATGTCGCTGGAGTTCGCGCACACGGATCTGGCGGGCGCGCACGCCGAAGGCCCCGAGTTCGTGCGCTGCCGCTTCCTGCGGACCGAGCTCGGCGGCGCGGCGTTCCGGCGCGCCGAATTCTCCGACGTCGAGTTCGCGGGCGCCGATCTGGCCAACTCCCGCTTCGCGGATTCCACGCTCGCGAACGTCGCGGTCGGCCATTCCCGGCTGACGGGCGCCGCCTGGACCGACTGCACGCTCCGCGACGTCCTGTTCGACGGCTGCCGCGCCGACCTGGCCTCGTTCCGCTTCTCCCGGCTCCGCACCACCGTGTTCCGCGACTGCAATCTCACCGAGGCCAATTTCCAGTCCGCGGACCTGAGCGGGGTGCGCTTCGAGAACTGTGTGCTCCAGCACGCCCAGTTCTCCGGCGCGACCCTCACCGGCGCGCGGTTCACCGGCTGCGACCTCTGGTCGATCTCGGGCACCGAGAGCCTGCGCGGCGCGACCCTCGACCCCGTGGACGCCCAGTCCCTTCTGCACACCCTCGCCGCGACCCTCGGTATAACGATCGCCCAGTAAAGGTAAAAAGAAGGTAAGTAAGCGCCGCGTCAGATTTATTTCTTTACCCTGGGCAAAGGCTGATTAAGGAATCTTTCATTTGCGTGGAGCATTCTTGTTCCTGACGCGGAGGTAACCCTCGGCGTCCGCGCGACGGATTCTTTGGGGGGTTCATGGAAGAGCAGGGTGCACGGGTTTACGGGCCGCAGCCGGACTACCGGATGCCGGCTCGCCGTCCCGGCCTGCTGTCCGCACGCCAGAAGCTGGCCGCCGCCGGGGCCGCGGTGACCCTGGCGCTCGGCGGGGGGATCGCCGGGGCCGTCGGGGCGGTGGCGCTGACCGGCGGGGAGTCCGGCGGGATCGGGGCGCCCGTCACGGTCTCCGGGGTGGCGCAGCGGGCGTCGATCTCCGACATCGCCAAGGCCGTCCAGCCGGGCGTCGTGTCGATCTCCGCCGAGTCGGACCGGGCGAAGGCGACGGGCTCGGGCGTCGTGCTGCGCACCGACGGGACCATCGTCACCAACCACCATGTGATCGCCGGGGCTTCGCGGATCACCGTCAAGTTCAGCGACGGCAGCGAGGCGGTCGCGAAGGTCGTCGGGGACCGTCCCGACAACGACCTCGCCGTGATCAAGGCGCAGGGCGTGTCCGGGAAGACCGTCGTGCCGCTCGCCGACAGCGACGGCGCGGCCGTCGGCGACACCGTCGTGGCGCTCGGCTCGCCGCTGGGGCTCGACGGCTCCGTGACGGCCGGGATCGTGTCGGCCAAGAACCGGACCGTCGCCGAAGCCGAAGGCGCGACCATCACCGGCGCCCTCCAGACCGACGCCGCCATCAACCCGGGCAACTCCGGCGGCGCGCTCGTCGACGGCAGCGGCCGGCTGATCGGCATCAACACCGCCATCGCGACGGCCGGCGGCGCGTCCGGCAGCATCGGGGTCGGGTTCGCGATCCCGTCCAACACCGTGAGGACGGTGACCTCTCAGATCCTCGGCGGGAACCCCACCGGGATCTGACCATGGACTCGCGACGGGCCGGGGTGGCACTGGGGGGTGGAGCCCCGGCCCGTCGCGACTACTTCCGGGCCAGCCGGCGGCGGACTGAGGCGAGATAGTGCTCGCGGGGCGCCGTCCTGACCCGTTCGGGCAGCCGCGGATAGACCAGCCGCAGCACGTTGACCAGCAGCAGGAACCGGCGGCGCCGGGCCGGCGACCACGGCCAGCCGTACTGGACGCGGAGCTGGGCGGGCATCAGGCCCGCGGTCAGCAGCCGGACGGCCGTCAGCCCCGGCCGCTCGAACCAGCGGGCCCGCGGGAACAGCACCTGGTGGGCGACGAAGCGGGCCGCGTCGGTGAGGCGCAGCGTGTCGAGCCGTTCCTGGTAGTAGATGCGGAACGCGGCGAAATCGGGCGGCTGGAGTTCGGCGGGCGCGCCGAGGATCTGGGCGTAGACCCTGGACTGCTGGTAGAACTCCTCGATCTCCGCTGGGGTGAGCGCGCCGAAGAGTGCCTGGTGGAAGCGGAGCGCGACGTCGAAGAGGGTCGCGCCGACCCAGATCTGGAGCGCGGGATCGAGGGCGTCGTAGGGGCCGTCGGGGGAGCGGCCGTTGACGGAGGCGTGCAGCCGGTTGGCGTACGCGCTGACCTGTTCGGCCTCCTCGCGGGTGCCGAACTGGACCGCGTAGACCCACTCCATGGTGTGCCGGAGCCGTTTGACCGGGTCCTTGAAGGTGTAACTGTGGTCGTGGACGCCCTGGCCGACCCCCGGATGGGAGGTCTGCAGGATCGACGCGGCGCCGCCCGCCGCGATCAGGATGCCCTCCCGGCCGATCCTGCGGATGATGGCGTCGTCGTCGAACAGGCCCTGCTGCGTCATGGCCACGATTGTAAGTAAGCGCTTGCTTGATGGCTACCGTGGCGGGCGTGAGCCGAGCGCCCAAATTGCGTCGACGGAAGGGTTGCGCGGCGGCGATACTGGAGGCATGTCCGCGACCGGCCCGCTCCCGATCAACGGCTCGGTCGAGATCCCCGAAGCCGAGCTCTCCTGGCGTTTCTCCCGCTCGTCCGGGCCTGGCGGGCAGCACGTCAACAAGACGTCCTCGGCGGCCGAGCTGCTGTTCGACCTCGCCGGAACCGAGATCCTCTCCGAACTCCAGCACGAGCGGGCGCTCGCCGTGCTCGGCCCCCGCCTCGTCGACGGCGTGATCACGATCAGGGCAGAGGAGTACCGCTCGCAGGCCCGCAACCGCGACGCCGCCCGGCTCCGCCTCGCCGCCCTGCTCCGCGAGGCGATCGCCCCCCCACCCCGCAAACGCCGCCCCACCAAACCCAGCCGCGGCGCCGTCGAACGTCGCATCCAGAGCAAAAAGCACCGCTCCCAGCTCAAAGCCGACCGGCGCGCCACCTCCTAAAACACGAAGACCCGCGACCGGAGTCGCGGGCCTTCACGTTTCTGATCAGATCGTGTCCGGCTTGGGCGGGGCCGGGATCTGGGCGGGGATCGGGTCGTCGGTGAGGGGCGAGGGAGCCGGAGCCGCGAGGGGCTTGACCGGCTCGGCCGCCGCCACCGGCTGGGGCTGCGCGGCCAGCGGCGCCGGAGCCTGAG
>NZ_BAAGZI010000292.1:0-7664 GCF_054778695.1 Actinocorallia lasiicapitis | reverse complement strand
CCGCCACCGGCGAGGCGACCCTGAGCCCTTCGGCGACCGCGGCCCGCGCCGAGAACCGTCCGGCCACGAACTCCTCCCAGCAGCCCTCCCGCCCCAGCAGCGTGGCGACGATGTTGGACAGGCCGCCCGCGGTCGTCGGCCAGTCGGAGCCGACCAGGCGCAGCGCCGCGGCCGCGAATCCGCGGTCGTCGGCGAAGGCTCCGGCGAGGTCGGCCCCTTCCCGCACCGTCTTCTCGCGCCACTGATCGGCCAGGCCGGCGACATGGCTCACCACGCCCTGCAGGAAACTCCCCTTCTCCCACTGCTCCAGAGTGCTGAGCGAGCCGCCCCGTTCGGCGAGCTCACCGAGGTCGTGCACCGCTTTGGCCATCAGGTCGAAGTCGTCGTCGGGAAAGCCCAGGAAGCCCAGCAGGGCCGCCAGCGCGACCTGATCGGAGAACTCGGCGGCCAGATCGAACCGCGCGTCGGTGGGAAGCCGCTCGGCGTAGGCGGCGACCGTGGCACGAAGGCCGGGAAGGCAGCTCCGGACACGGTCCGCGCTGAAGACGTCCGCGGCCAGCCAGGCGTCGTATCCGCCCGGCCCCGCACACGGCTCCCTCCGGACCAGGGCCAGCACCCTGGCCGCCTCCGGATGCAGGCCCGCCCCGGGCACCGGTTCGGTGACCGGCGCGAACGACACCGTGTCCGTGGCGACCCTGACGACGTCGTCATAGGTGGTGACGCACCACGCCCGCAGCGGCTCGGAGAAGAACACCGGCTGGAGGGTCCGCGCCGAGGCGAGCACCTCGTGGAACGCCGCACGGTCGGCGCCGAAGGGATCGAAGCGCGACAGATCGAAGGGTGCTTCTGAACCATCCACTCCACGGCTCCCGACAAGGACTGGTGCTCAGTGATTCACTGCCGAACCATGCCACATTCCGGGAGGTTCATGCCGCCTTTCTCCCGCTCTCCGGTCTGAAATCCCTGACCCCGGCCTTCCCGGCCCCTACCTTTCGGGTTCCGGCCGGGGAAAGCCCTGATGGCCGGGCAGCCGGGCGACCGGGACAATGCGGGTGACGCGTCACCAGGGCAGGACGAGCGAAGGGGCTCCATGAACCGACCGTGCGACAGCGGGCTCCTCGAACGGAACACGGAACTCCAGACGTTCGACCACCTGCTGGAACGGTCGGCCGGCGGCAGCGGCGGCGGCATCCTGCTGCTCGGCCCGGCGGGCATCGGGAAGACCTCACTGCTCGAGGAGGCGCTGGCCAGAGCCGAGGACGGCGGCCACACGGTCCTGCACGCCCGCGGCTCGGCGCTGCGCAAGGACACTGCGTTCGGGCTGCTCCAGGACGCCTTCGGCACGGCCCTCGCAACGCTGCCCGCCCGACGCCGCCGCGAGGTCTTCGCGGGGGCCGCCGCGTCCGCCGCACCGCTGTTCGACCGTTCGGGCTCCGGTGCGTTCGGCGGCGAGTTCGAGCAGATCCACGGCCTGTACTGGCTGATGCTCAACCTCGGCCGCACCGCGCCGGTCCTGCTGTCCCTGGACGATCTGCACCTGGCGGACGAACCGTCGCTGCGTTTCCTGGCCTACGCCCAGAACCGGCTGGAGAACGAGCGGGTCGCCCTGCTCGGCGCGGCTCGGCCGGAAAGCCACTCGGCCGCCGCCCAGCGGCTCCTCGATCTGGTGATCACCCACCCCGCCTGCCGGATCGAGCGGCTCCGCCCGCTGTCCGAACCCGCCACTGCCCGGCTGATCACCCAACGGTGCGGGGTCCCGCCCGAGGACGGCTTCCTGTCGACCTGCCACCACGAGACCGGCGGCAACCCCCTGTACGTCACCGAGCTCCTGCGCGGCCTGACCGCCCACGGGCTGCCTCCCGTCGACGATGTCGCGGGACGTGTCGCCGCGATCGGTTCCAGCGCGATCTCGTGGCGGGTTTCGCAGGAGCTGTCGCGGCTCACCGGAGCCGCCAGGGCCACCGCGACGGCGCTGGCGGCCCTGGGCCCGGATGCGGACCTGACGCGGATCCGGGCCGTCACCGGGCTGACCATGGACGAGGTCCTCACCGCGACCGGTGAACTCGAGGCCGCGCACCTGGTCCGCAACCCGCTGCCCGGCGTCGCGGGACCGCCGGAGTTCACCCACCCCCTCCTGCTGGAGACCGTCTCCTCACTGCTGGCCGAAGAGGAGACCGTCCGCATCCACCGGGCCGCGGCCCACGCCCTGTCCGAGGCCGGCGCCGCACCCGAGGAGATCTCGGCCCAGCTGCTCAGAGCCGGCCGGCCCCGCCCCGCCGACCTGCGGGTCCTCCTCGACGCGGCCAGGACCGCGACCCGACGCGGCGCGCTGGGCACGGCCGACACCTTCCTGCGGCACGCCCTGCACGCCGAGCAGCCCGACGAGGCGCGGCTCGCGCTGCTCCTGGAAGCCGCCGCGGTGGCCGCCCAGGTCGACATGGCCGGAACACTGGAACTGGTCGACGAGGCGCTCAAGCTGACCGACGATCTCCCTACCCGGGCGAGGCTCGCGGGCGTCGCGGGGCTGGTGGCCCCCTGGTTCGGCCGGGACGACCTCATCGAGCTCGTCGCCCAGTGCGCCGACCGGCTTCCCGCCGAGCAGGACGACCTGCGGCGCCGCCTGGAATCGATCCTCCTGTGCATCCCGCAGATGCTGCCCGGCTGGGACCATCTGCTGCCCCGGCTGGAAACGGCCAGGGAGCTGCCGCCTTCCCCCGCGGTCGAGGCCGCGCTCCTCGAAGCGACGATCGCCTCCTGGGACCTGCAGGCGGCCGACCCCCAGGCCTTCGCCCGGGCGGCGGCGGCCCTCGCCAACCCCGATTTCCAGAGCACGGTGGCCCGGGGCGCGCTCAGCGGCACGGCCGCCTTCGTCGTCGCCGTCCACGACGAGCCCCGGCGCGGGCTCCGCGCCTTCTCCGCGCTCATCCACGAGGCACGCCTGGTCGGCTCGCTGTCGACGCTGGCTTTCACCCAGATGTGGCGGGGGGCGGGCTGGCACCAGATCGGACGGCTCGCCCAGGCCGCCGAGGATTTCGACTACGCGCTGGAGGCCGAACGGCTGGCGCCCTCCGGCGCCATCCTGGAGGCGTCCCTCGGGATGCTCGCGGCCGTCCGGATCGACCAGGGACGGCTCGGGGAAGCCGAACGGCTGCTGCGGCGGTCGGACGGGCTCCCGCCGCGGTCGGGGGTCTTCTGCTACTCGGCGTACGGCTGGGCCAGGCTCCACCTGGCCAGGGGACGGTACACAGAGGCCCTCGGCAGCGCGCTGATCGCGCGGGAACGGGACGCCGCGGGCGGCGGCGGCAATCCCGCGGTCCTGCCCTGCCTCGGTGTCGCCGCGGTCAGCCTGCACGGGCTCGGCCGGTACGAGGAGGCCGCGGACCTGGCGGCCCAGGAGCTGGCGGTCGCGCGGCGGTGGGGCAGACCCGGCGGGATCGGACGCTCCCTGCGGGTCAACGGCCTCGTCTGCGCCGACCGGGACCGGCGCCAAGACCTCCTACGGCAGTCGGTGCGGGTCCTGGACGGCACCGACTACGTGCTGGAGCTGGCCGAGACCCTCTGCGTCCTGGGTGAGGACGCCCTGGCCGCGGGCGACCTGGACGGAGTGCAGGAGCATCTGGGCCGCAGCCTGGATCTGGCGCACCGGTGCGGGGCGGGGCTGCTCACCGAACGGGTCCGCCAGGCCCTGCGGCGGGCCGGTTACCGTCCCCGCCGGACCGCTCTCACCGGACCCCGATCGTTGACGCCGAGCGAATCGCGGGTCGCTGAGCTGGCCGCGCGGGGGCAGACCAACCGGGAGATCGCCCAGAGCCTGTTCGTGACGGTCAAGACCGTCGAGGTCCATCTGTCCAACGCCTACCGCAAACTCCAGATCACCAGGAGAAGCCAGATCGAGGCCGGCCTCAAGGCCGACCACTGAACCCCGCCGCGCATCCCTCGGCTCAACCGGTCTCCTGTTCGGTCAGCATGTCGCGGAGCTGGAATCTTCGGGTCAGGCCGAGTTTCTTGTACACGCTCGACAGGTGCACCTCGACGGTTTTCACGCTGACGAACAGCCGTTGGGCGATCTCCCGGTTGGTGAGTCCCTCGACCGCGAGGTGCGCGACGCGTTCCTCGCTCGGCGTCAGGGCGTCCCTGCCGATGTCGTGGGCCGAGTGCTTCCTGCCCGTGGGCCGTCCGCCGGCGGCGCGCAGTTCGCTGCGGGCGGCTTCCGCCACGCCTGCGGCGCCGAGTCTCTCGACCAGATCGAGTCCTTCTTCCAGGTGGGTGCGGGCGACGGCGCGCTGGCCCCGCCGCCGGTTCGCCGACCCCAGATCTATCAGCGCCTTGGCCAGCTCCAGCTGTGCGCCGGAGTCGCGAAGGAGCTCAACGCCCAGGTTCAGATGCCGCTCCCCGGCCGGCGGCCCCTCGACCCGTCCGAGGACCCGCAGACTGCGGCCGACGACATGCGGCGCTCCCCAGGTCTTCGCTTTGTCCAGTTCCTGCCGTGCGAGGTCCAGTGCCCGCTCGTGGTCGCCCATCGCGTGCAGGCAGAGCGCCGCGTCCGACCGCCAGGCGACCAGCGCCGGGTTGTCCCCGGTACGCGTCTGAACGTACCGGCCCGCGCTCAGGGCGGACTCCAGGGCGTCGGTGTAGGCGCCCTGCGCCATCAGCAGACGTGTGCGCGCCTGCCTCAGGCTGTAGCCGATCTTGTTCGGTGGTGGGGAGCCGCCCGGGGCGAGCCGGTCCAGGAGCTCCTCCGCCTCCGCCAGGCGTCCGCGTTCGACCAGCACCTCCACGAGGTATCCGGCGGCGATGTGGCTGACGGTGCCCATCGGTGCCCTGCGTTCCAGAGCGAGCACTTCACGCAGGTCGGCTTCCGCGCGGACCAGTTCCCCCTGACGGAGGTTGGCGAGACCGCGGTGCAGGTGGGGCGCGGCCAGGACGTTCGCCCCGCCTCGCGCATGGCTCATCTTGATCAGTTCGGTGAAGGCCTCGCTTCCCGAGTTCAGGTCGCCCAGCAGCAGGGTGAAGTAGCCGGTGTGCCCTTCGGTGGCTCCGGCCGACGCGGCGTCGATCATCTTCGGGTGGCTGAGGGCGAGACGGGCCCGGGCGAGGCCGCGCGGGTCGCCCTTGAGCGCCTCGTAGTAGGCGAGCGAGGTCTGGAGCATCACGGAGTCCAGGGACGTCGACCGGGTGAGTTCGCGCAGGCCCGGAATCCGGGTCTCGTAGTCGGGGAAGAGTCCCGATTCGATGCCGACGATGAGGAGTGCTTCCTCGACCCGGCAGCGGGCGTCGGTTTCGTGGTCGGGCAGGTCGTCGGCCAGTGCGCTCAGCCGCGTCGCCATTTCGTGGCCGTTCCCGAGCCAGAGCTCCGTCCAGGTGGCCGCCGCGAGAAGCCGCGCCGAGGCGACGGGGTCGTCGACGAGCTTGAGCATCTCCTTCAGATGTTCGAGTGTCTGGGCCATGTCGATGCGCGAGGCCACCGTGACGGCCGACTCGAGGATTCTCAGCCGGGTGGCGGCCGGGGCGCCGGCCTTCAGCGCGTGCAGGAGGTAGCGGTGGGCGCCTTCGGGGTCGCCTCGGTCGGCGGCCTGGTCGGCGGCGCGCAGCAGCACCTCGATGTGCTCGCGGGGCGGGGACGGCAGGGTCAGCAGGTGGGTGGCCGACTCCTCCGCGTCACCGCCCTGCTGGATCATGAGTTCGGCGGCCTCCTGGTGGTAGCGGAACCGGACCGGGATCGCCAGTTGCCGGTAGACGGCGCTGCGGATGAGCGGGTGCAGGAACCGCACCGTCGACCCGCCGGGTTCGGGCGGCAGGAGCAGTTCCAGGCTTTCCAGGTCGCCCAGGCAGGTCCAGAGTTCGGCTTCGGTCAGCCCGCTGAGCAGCCGGAGGTGGCCCAGTTCGGCGCCGTCGCCCAGTACCGCCAGGGCCTCGGCGACCGATCTGGCCTCGGGGCTGAGCCGGCGTAGCTCCACCGCGAGCCGGACCACCAGGACCTCACCGCCCAGCAGCATGACGGTGTCGGGCGTGACCTGCCGCGCGGCGAAACCCCCGTCGGTGAGGACCCGCACGATCTCCTTCACCAGCAGGGGGTTGCCGTCGGTGAGGTCCATACAGGAGGAGACGATGTCGGCGGACGGCGCCTCGCCCAGCGCCGTCTGGAGGACGAGCCGCACGGCGTCGCGGCTCAGGGTTCCCGGATTCAGCACTTTGACGTCGTGGTCGTGGGTGAGTTCGCCGAGCACGCCCTTGGCGCTGGCGTAGCCGCGTGCCGTCGCGACGACCATGACGTTCGCTTTGTGCGTCCGCGACCGCAGGTAGGCCAGGAACCGCAGCGACGCCTCGTCCGCCCAGTGCAGATCGTCGACCGCGAACAGCAGCGGCCGATCCTGGGACAGCTGGACGGTCAGCCAGTACAGGCTGTGCACGAGCGCCATCTCGTCGTGGGCGGGGTGCTCGCCCGTGCCGCCGAACAGGCTGCCGGCGGCGGCCGCGGGGCCGGCGAGCCAGCGCCTGCGGTCCTGTTCGCCCGACCTGACCAGCAGGCCCTCGAACAGTTGCCGCACCAGACCGAAAGCGAACTCCTTCTCCAGCGGTGACCCTCGTCCCGACAGGGTGCGCAGGCCGCGCGCGGTGGCCGTCCGCGCGGTCTCGTTGAGCAGGCTCGTCTTCCCACGGCCTGCGGGGCCCGCGATGACGACGAAGGCGCCCTCGTCGGCCAGCGTCCGGCGGATCCCGGCGGTCAGTACAGCGATCTCAGCGTCTCGTTCGAGGAGGAGGTCGGTTTCAGATGTCACGGACGATAAGAGACTCTGCGACGGCGACAGGTTCGATCCGGGGCACGCTGGTATCGGGAAGAGGCATGAAGAACTCCTTGCGCTCCCCCGACAGGTTTTCGGAACATCTGTCATCTTGCGCCCTGCTGACGATAGAAAACGCTACCGGAGCAGCAATATCAAGAGGTGGAACGGCTCCGCATCGGTCGCGACGCGCAGCGACCGTCGCCCTGGCGGGCCCGGCCGGTCACGCTCAGTCGTCGTCGCGGGGGCGCAGGAGCGCGGGGTGCGGGCCGCCCGGCGCGGGCAGCAGCTCGGCTTCCAGCCGGCAGTCGGCGCAGATGTAAAGGGTCTCCCCGTCGATGGTTCTGCCCGCGGGAACAGAAGGACGGGGCCATCTTTTATGGCAGGACGCGCAGCCCTTTCCTCGGAGCTGTGAGCGAGAGAATCCGAGCGGGACGAATGTTCTGAGTACTTGCTCTCCCATGTTCTTGCTCTCCCATGGTGCTCTTTTCATCGGTGGGCGTCTTCGCCGAGCAGGAAATCCACCACCTCGTCGAGGAGTTCGGTCGTCCGCGGCTCGGCCAGCGGATGGTGCCCGGCCCCGGGGACGAGGCGCAGGAACAGGTCGTGGCCGTCCTTGTGCCCGCCGGCCCGCAGCGCCCGCCAGAGCTGCCGGGCGTGTTCCGCCGGGACGATCTCGTCGTTGGCCCCGTGGACGATGAGCACATCAGCGGTGATCTTCGCGGCGAGGACGATCAGATCACGCGGGCCTGAACGGTCGCTGAACAGGGCGTCGCCGCCCAGCCGGGCGATCGCCTGCCGTGCGGGCGCGGTCGTGTCGGCGTACAGCCGCGGCCCCGACAGGAACGGGGCGACGGCGGCGCACCGCGACCACAGGCGCGG
>NZ_BAAGZI010000291.1:0-7665 GCF_054778695.1 Actinocorallia lasiicapitis | reverse complement strand
CGCCGGCATGGTCACCACCCGCGAGTTCATCACGATGGCCGTGGTCATCGGCCTGCCCGCCGCGCGGGTCGAGGAGCTGTGCGCGGCGGCCGCCACCGAACTCGGCGGCACCGTCGCGCCCGCCAACTACAACGAACCCGAGCAGACCGTCATCTCCGGCGCCGACAAACCCGTCGCCCGGGCGATGGAACTGGCGGCCGAGGCCGGCGCCCGGGTGGTGCCGCTGAAGGTCGCCGCCCCGTTCCACTGCGGGCTGATGGCGCCGCTGGAGGCCGAGTTCGGCGCGGCGCTCGCCGACGTGGAGATCCGCGACCCGCGGCTGCCCGTCATCGCCAACGTCACCGGCGCGCCCGTGACGACCGCCGCGCAGGTCCGCGACGCCCTGCTCCGCCAGGTCGCCGGACCCGTCCGCTGGACGGCCACCATGCGGGAACTGGCCGGCCACGACCTTTTCGTGGAATGCGGTCCCGGCCGCGCCCTCAGCGGATTCACCATGAAGATCCACCCCGAAATCCCGGTGCACAGCCTCGGCCAGGAAAGGCGCCTTCGCCGATTCCTTGAACAGCCGATTCCTTGAACAATGGTGAACGGCCCCGCCCCCGTCTAAATTCGCTATCGGTGCGTCACCCAGAAAAAGGAAAGCAGGAGCGGAAACATGACTGATTTCAATGACGTCGTGAGCAACGCGGTCGCCGAGGCCCTCGGCCTCGACCTCGACGAGGTGACCCTCGAGTCCACCCTGATGGACGAACTGGGCGCCGAGTCCATCGACCTGCTGGACATCCTCTTCCGCATCGAGCGGGCGACCGGAATCAAGATCCAGGCGTCCGACCTGTCGGAGTACGTCCAGGGCGGCATCCCCGACGAGGAGTTCGGCGACGAGAACGAGATCATCACCGCCAAGGGCCTCGCCCAGCTCAAGAAGGTCATGCCGCAGCTCGACGTCGAAGAGCTCGAAGGCAAGCTCGAAGCCGAGCAGGTGATGGGCCACTTCACCGTCGAGAACCTGGTCGCGCTGGTCGTCTCGCGCGCCGCCGTCCCCGCCTGAACCCCACAACCGACTCCACAACGGAAGGAACGGTACCGGTGACCGAACTCAAGGGACGGGCGGCTCTCGTGACCGGGGGGTCCCGCGGGATCGGCCGGGCCACGGCACTGCGGCTGGCGGCCGCCGGTGCGGCCGTCGGCGTCAACTACCGGAGCGAAGAGCAGGCGGCGGAGAAGACCGTCGCCGAGATCATCGAAGGCGGCGGGCGGGCCGTCGCCGTCCAGGGCGACGTGTCCGACCCCGACCAGGCGCGCGCGGTCGTCGCCACGACCATCGCCGAACTGGGCGGGCTGCACGTCCTGGTGAACAACGCCGGCATCGCCCGCGACGCGCTGATCTTCAACATGGAGGCCGAGGACTGGCTCCAGGTCATGCGGGTCAACTTCGGCGGCACCTTCAACTGCACCAAGGCCGTCCTGGAGCACTTCATGGGCCAGCGCGACGGCACGATCGTCAACATGTCGTCGATGATGGGGGAGCGCGGCTGGACCGGCGAGTCCAACTACGCCGCCTCCAAGGGCGCCATCAACGCGTTCACCCGGTGCGCGGCGGTCGAACTGGCCCGCTTCGGCATCCGGGTGAACGCGGTCCTGCCCGGATTCGTCCCCACCGACCTGGTCGCCGACCTGCTCGCCAAGGACGGCGGCAAGAACATCAAGAAGCAGGTGCCGCTGCGCGGCTTCCCCAGCGCCGACGACGTCGCCGAAGCCGCGCTGTTCCTCGCCGGGCCCCGCTCGGGCTTCATCACCGGCACCCTCCTGCCGGTCGACGGCGGCGTCGGAGGCCAGCTCGGCCTCGGCCGCACGAACTGGTGACCGCGATGCACGACCAGGCCAGGGTGCGGGTGGGCGTCGACGTGGTCGAGGTCGACCGCGTCGCACGGCTGCTCGCCGAGCACCCCGCCGGGATCACCGACCTGTTCACCGCACACGAGATCGCCTACTGCCGGCGCAAGAAACACCACGCCGCGTCCTTCGCGGCCCGGTTCGCCGCCAAGGAGGCCGTGCTGAAGGCGTTCGGCACCGGACTGGGCCGCCGCCAGCGCTGGACCGACGTCGAGATCGTCAACCAGCCGCTCGGCAAACCGTCCGTCCGCCTGCACGGCGAGACCGCGGCCCGCGCCGGCCGGGACGGCCTGACCGGCATCGACGTCTCCCTGTCGCACACCTCCGGCGTCGCCCTGGCCAGCGTGGTCACGGTCTGGAACGACGCCCATCGGAACGGGGAGGAAGACCCTTGCGGTTCCATCTGATCGACCGAATCGACTCCTACGAGCCGCACACCTCCGTCCGCGGCCGGAAACTCACCTCGCTCAGCGAGGAGTTCTGGACCGGGACCGACCCGGTCATGCCGCCGCCCCTCGTCCTGGAAGCGCTCTGCCAGGCCGCGACCTGGCTGGTCGTCGCCAGCACCGGCCGCCGCAAACGCGCCGCGCTGCTGCAGATCGGCTCGGTGTCCTTCACCGGCGACGTCCGCCCCGGCGACGTCGTCGTCCTGGAGGGCCGGGTGTCGACGATGACGCAGGAGATGGCGGTCGTGTCCGGCACGGCCACCGTCGACGGCCGTCCCGTGCTGGAGGCCGTCGACGTGATGTGCGCCCTCATCGACGCCACCGACCTGCAGGACGCCGACGAGACCGCCCGCCTCATGGGCCAGCTCGGATTGGAGGCCGCCGTATGAGACGCCGTGTCGCGGTGACGGGCCTGGGCGCCGTCACCCCCCTCGGCCAGGACGCCGCCTCCACCTGGGACGCGCTCGTCGCGGGCCGCAGCGGCGTCGGCCGCATCACCTCCTTCGACGCCGAGACCTTCCCCATCCGCATCGCCGCGATGGTCGACGGCTTCGACGTCACCCCCTACCTGCCCACGCCCGCCGACGGCCGCCACCTGACCCGCGCGTCGGCCTACGGCTACGCCGCCGCCCACCAGGCGATGGCCCAGGCGCTGGCCGGCGGCGCCCACCGGCCCGAACGCAGCGGGATCGCGATGGGCGCCAGCGCCGGCCGTCCCGAAGCGCAGGAGCTCGCCGAGGTCCTCGGCGCCCACCACCGCTCCGGCGGACGCGAAGTGATCCCGCAGGGCCCGGTCAGCCTGCTGCTGCGGCAGCAGAACGTCGGAGCCGAGGCCATCGCCCGCCGCTGGGGCCTGGAAGGCCCCATGATCGGCGTCAGCACCGCCTGCTCGGCCAGCACCCACGCCCTCGGCGAGGCGTTCCGCCACATCCAGGAAGGCGACGCCGACCTCATGGTGGCGGGCGGATACGACGCCCTCACCACCTGGCTGGACGTGCTGGGGTTCACGCTGCTGGGCGCGCTGGCCTCCGGCTACGACGACACCCCCCACACCGCGTCGCGGCCGTTCTCCGGCGACCGGTCGGGGTTCGTGCTCGGTGAGGGCGCCGTCGCGCTCGTGCTGGAGGACCTCCAGGCCGCCGAACGGCGCGGCGCGACCGTCCTGGCGGAGGTCGTCGGCTACGGCTCCAGCCTGAACGCCTACCGGATCACCGACGCGCCCGCCAACGGCAGCGGCCCGATCCAGTCGATGGACTGGGCGCTGCGCGACGCCGGCCTGACCCCCGCCGACATCGACCTGGTGATCGCGCACGGCACCAGCACCCCCGGCAACGACCTGTGCGAGACCGTCGCGATCAAGAAGGTGTTCGGCGGGGACGCCGACCGGCTGATGGTGACGGCCCCCAAATCGATGACGGGCCATCTGACGGCCGCCTCCGGCGCCCTCAACGCCTTCCTCGGCGTCCAGGCGATCCGCACCGGCATCACCCCGCCCACCATCAACCTGAACACCCCCGACCCCAAACTCGACCTCGACTACGTGCCCCACACGGCGCGCCACCGGGAGGTGCGCGCCGCCGTCGCCAACGCGTTCGCGTTCGGCGGCACCAACGGCAGCCTCGTCCTCAGAAAGTACGGATCATGAGCGCTCCGCTGATCGTCCTGGACCGGATCGTCTCGGTGGAACCGGGAAAGCGGGCCGTCGGCCTGCGCAACGTCCCCCAGACGCTCGCGATCTTCGACAGTCACTTCCCGGCCCGGCCGGTCCTGCCCGGCGTCCTGGTGCTCGGCACCCTGGGCGAGCTGGCCCAAGTGCTGCTCGGCCCCACCTGGCGGCTGGCGGGCGCCGAACGCGTCCGCTACCGCCACTTCATCCGGCCCGGCGACCAGATCGTCGTCGAGGTCGAACTCAGTGAGCAGACCGAGCGCCACGCGGTGCTCAAAGGCTCCGTGAAAGTCGACGGCACGGTCGTGACCAGCGCCCGCGCCCTGCGGATGGAGGCGTCATGAGACGAGTGGCCGTCACCGGCGTCGGTGTGGTGTCCGCGCTCGGCTCCACCACCGAGCAGAGCTGGAAGGGGATGCTCGCCGGCCACACCGCGATCCGCCCCATCCGCGGCTTCGACGCCTCCGCCCTGCGGACCCGGCTGGCCGCCGAGATCGACGACTTCGACCTGGCGCTGCTGCCCGACTCCTGCCGCCGCACCGCACGCAAGATGATGCGCGGCGAACGGTACGCCGTCAGCGCGACCGCGCTCGCCCTGCGCGACGCCGGCCTGGAGGACTCCCTGGACGCTGAGCGGACCGCGCTGTTCACCGGCAGCAGCAAAGAGGTCTCCGACCTCACCAAACTGACCTCCGCGATCGTCGAGGCGACCGGCGAGGACGGCCGGTTCGACGTGCGGAAGGTCGGCGAGAACGTGTCGTCGTTCCAGCCGCTGTTCTACGTCGAGGGCCTGCAGGGCGCGTCCCTGTTCTACATCTCCGCCGCCTTCAGCCTGATGGGCGCCAACACCTACTTCGCCGGGACGGCCGAAGCCGGGCTGAACGCGGTCGGCCGGGCGTTCCGGTCGATCCGGCGCGGCGAGTCCGACGTCGCCATCGCCGGCGGCTACGACGACCCGACCTGGTGGTGGGGGATCTCCTCCTTCGACTCCCTCGGCGTGCTGACCGGTTCCGACGACCCCGCGGCGTTCCGGCCGTTCGACCGGGCCGCCGACGGCGCCGTCCTCGGCGAAGGCGCCGCGTTCCTCATCCTGGAGGAATGGGACAGCGCCCGCGCCCGCGGCGCCCACATCCACGCCGAGGTCACCGGCTACGGCTGCGGCAACGACGCCCACCAGCTCCTCACCCCCCACCCCGAGGGACGCGGCCTCGTCCACGCCCTCAACCGCGCACTGGAAGACGCCAGGACCGACACCGGCGAAGTCTCCTACATCGCCGCCCACGGCTCCGCCACGAAACTCGGCGACCTCAGCGAGGCCGCCGCCTACCACCGCGTGTTCGGCCCGCACACCCCCGCCGCCAGCTCGGTGAAACCGTCGGTCGGCCACACCGTCGGCGCGTCCGGCGCGATGAACGTCGCGGTGGCCGTGCTGGCCGCGTCACACGGCGCGGTCCCGCCGAACCTCAACCTCAGCGAGCCGCGGCCCGGCTGCGCGTTCGACTGGGTGACCGGATCGGCCAGAGAGATGCCCGTGGCGACCGCCCTCGCCGTCGCCCGCGGACTCGAAGGCCAGAACACCGTCCTGGCCGTCCGCTCGGTTCAAGGAAGGAGCACCCCATGACAGCCATCACCCATCGGGTCGTCGTCGCCGGACTCGGCGCGGTCACCTCCCAGGGACCGACCGTCAAACATCTGTGGGACGGCGTCGAACGGGGCAGGGTCGCCATCAGGCCCGTCCAGCACATGCCCATGGACGGATTCCGCACCGACATCGCTGGCGAGGTCGAACAGGTCCCCGAACCGACCGTCGACGTCGGCTACCCCGTCGGCCGGCGCGACCGGGCGCTCGACTTCCTGCTCGTCGCCGCCGAAGAGGCCCTGTCGGCGGCGCCGTCCGTCGCGCGGCTCGTCCCGCCCGAGCGGTTCGGTGTCGTCGTCGGCACCTGCAACGGCGGGCTCATCAGCGGAACCCACTGGTACAAGGACCGGCTGGACGGGGTCGAACCCCACCCGCGCCTCGTCCTGTTCGTCCCGCCGCAGGCCCTGGCCGAGGCCGTCGCCGGGGCGTTCCGGGCGCGCGGCCCCGTCCTGTCCGTCGACACCGCCTGCGCGGCCGGCGCGAACGCCATCGGCTACGCCGCCGACCTGATCCGCTCGGGCCGCGCCGACGTGTGCCTCGCCGGCGGCACCGACGGGCTGTCGGACGTGCTCGTCGCCGGATTCAACTCCCTGGAGTCGCTGTCCCCGCAGCCCGCCGCCCCCTACTCCAAGGACCGCAGCGGGCTGTCCCTCGGCGAGGGCAGCGGCATGATGCTGCTGGTCCGCCAGGACCTCGCCCTCACCCTCGGCCTGCCGGTCCTGGCCGAGGTCGCCGGATACGGGCTGTCGGCCGACGGCTACCACGCCACCGCCCCGCACCCCGAGGGCAAGGGAGCGGCCCGCGCCATCCGGGCCGCCCTCCGCTCGGCGGGCGTCGCGGCCGCCGACGTCGGCTACGTCAACAGCCACGGCACCGGCACCGCCAAGAACGACCCCGCCGAGACCAAGGCCACCAAACTCGGGCTCGGCGACGGAGCCAAGGGCGCGCTGCTGTCCAGCACCAAGTCGATGATCGGGCACCTGCTCGGCGCGGCCGGCGCGGTCGAGGGCATCGTCACGGTGAAGGCGCTGCAGGAGCAGATCGTCCCGCCGACGGCCAACTTCACCGAGGCCGACCCCGAATGCGACCTCGACTACGTGCCGAACATCTCCCGGCCCGCGGACTTCCCCGCCGCGATCTCCAACAACTTCGCCTTCGGCGGCGCCAACGCCACCGTCGTGTTCACCCGCGGCCAGACCGCGCCGCCCGTCCCCGAAGGCGACCGGGTCGTGGTGACGGGCCTGTCGGCGCTCACCTCGGCCGGATCCACCCTCGAAGAGCTGTGGGAGGCCTACGCCACCGGCCGCGAGTGCACCACCGTGGAGAACCGGGTGACGGTCGGCCGCGCCGACGTCGACATCGCCGCGCACCTGCCCGCCAAACAGCGCCGCCGGATGGACCGGCTCGGCATGTTCACCGTCATCGCCTCACGGCTCGCCCTCCAGGACGCCGGCCTGGAGATCGGGCCCGGCAACGCCGAACGGACCGGCGTCATCTTCGGCACCGGCGTCGGGCCCATGGAGTCGATGGAGAACTTCTCCCGGCCCCTGTTCACCGACGGGCCCCGCGCCGCGAACCCGGCCGTCTTCCCCAACACCGTCTACAACGCCGCCGGTGGCCAGGTCGCCATGCACCTGGGCGCCGTCGGGCCCGCCTCGACCGTCACCGCCGGGCACGCCGCGTCCGCCAACGCCCTCATCTACGCCGGCGAACTGATCGCCGGCGACAACGCCGACGCCATGATCGCCGTCGGCGCCGACTGCCTCACCGGCACCGTCACCGCCGCCTACCGGACCCTCGGCGCGCTCCGCGGCACCGGCAACGGCCTCGGCGCGAGCTTCGACGGCGGGTTCGCCCTCGCCGAAGCCGGGATCGCGCTGGTCCTGGAACGGGAACGGCACGCCGCCGCCCGCGGCGCCCAGCCCTACGCCGAACTCCTCGGCTCCGGCATCGCCTCCGACGGGCGCGGCGTCGGCCGCTGGGACAAACACGGCAACGGCGTCGAACGCGCCATCCGCGAC
>NZ_BAAGZI010000290.1:0-7715 GCF_054778695.1 Actinocorallia lasiicapitis | reverse complement strand
CCCCCGCCGCCCCCGCCGTCCGCGGCCCCTTCCGGCGCGGTTCCGGCCAGCGGCGCGCTGGCCAAGGAGGGCTGGTTCGGGATCAGCTCCGGCCTGCACGCGCGGGTGGAGATGCTGGGCGTCGAACGGCGGCCGGACCGGTCGGTGCTGCACTTCACGCTGACCAACCTCGGCGACAAGGAACAGTTCGAGATCAACGCGTTCGGCCACGCGCTGGGCGACTTCCAGAACTTCCCCATCCCGCTGGTCGATCCGGTCGGCCGCAAGGTCTACCAGCCGCGCAGGACCGTCTCGACCGGCCAGACGGTCGGCAGTGAACGCGGACGGCTCGCACCCGGCGTCGTCTACCAGGCCGAAGTGCACTACCCGCCGATCCCCGAAGGCGTCACGACGGTCACCGCGCTGACGTCCGGCACGACCGGCGAGTTCACCGGGATCCCCGTCGGCGCCGCCGCCCCGAGGCCCGCGCCGACCGCGTCGATCTCGCCGGCCCCCGGCACGGTCGCGGCCCTGCCCGAGCGGGATGGCCCGATGAAGCCGCCGGTCGTGCTGAACCTCTACGACATCACCGAAGGCCAGATCGAGGAGACCACGTCCAGCGGAGTCGAGGAGAGGATCGGCCTGCGCACCGACGTGCTGTTCGCGTTCAACTCCGCGCAGTTGTCCGGCAAGGCCAAGGCCGTCCTGGACAAGGTCGCCGACGAGACCCGCGCCAAGGCCGATCCGGCCCAACCGCCGATCCACGTCATCGGCCACACCGACAGCAAGGGCGCCGACGACTACAACCTGAAGCTCTCCCGCCGGCGCGCGGCGGCCGTGCTCCGCGAACTCCAGGCCAGGCTCGGCACCGACTACCAGTACCGGGCGCGGGGCGAAGGCGAGGCGGCGCCCGTCGCCAAGGAAGGCGGCCCCGACGACGCCCTGGCCCGCTCCCGCAACCGCCGCGTCGAGATCTCCTACCAGATCAAGCAGCGGACCCCCGACGTCACGACGACCGCGACCGCGGACGCCGTGACGGCGGGGGCCGGCGCCCCCGCCGCGTTCCGCCCCTCCGACGGCGAGATCGTCGCCAGCCGTTACGGCCGGTTCAACGGCCAGAAGCGCCGGATCGACGTCCGCCCGTTCTACCGGGACGGCCACTACCTGGTCGCCGTGTTCGACGTCGTCAACGAGGGCCCCGGGCAGCTCCCGGCGCTGGCGGACTACTCCGACCTCGACTACGCGGGCGGCGACTTCACGGCGTTCTCCGTGATCGACCCGGCCACCCAGGACGTCTACCGCGCCGTCCGGATGGGTCCGCTCGCCGAGCGGGGCGCCCAGGTCCACGACTATGTGGAGCCCGGCTGGGCCAGCTACCGGCTGCGGCCGGGCGAGCCCAACCGCGGCTTCTTCTACGTCCCCGCCCCGCCCGATGACGTCAGGGTCGTCACGTTCGACGGCGGCCCGTTCGGCAAGGTCCTCGAAGTCCCGATCGCCGGCTGACGCTACGGCTGGGACTGGAGGCCGAGCAGGAAGGCGATGTCGCCGTTGCCGTCGACCTCGGCGTCGAGGATCTTGTCGTCGAGGGCGGGCGCGGCCTGCGGGTCGACGAAGACCCGGGCGCCGTCGTCCTCGATGACCTGGTCGCCGTCCAGCGGCCGGGGCGTGAAGCCGACGGCCAGGGCGGCGGGCGTGTCGGGGGCGGGGGCGATCCGCAGCCCGCCGGTGCCGGGGGTCTCCGGCTGGGCCGCGAGCTGGCGGATCACGGTGGCGGCTGTATCGGTCAGTGCGAGCATGATGTCTTCCCTTCGTCGGATGGGCCCGCCCTACCCGTGGGATCGGCCTTCAATCCGGGAATATCGCGGCGGCCCCTCCGGTTGATCATCGGCGTGACTTTCGAACGAGTACGCGTCGGCCGGTCCGACCTGCATGTGTCCCAGCTCAACCTGGGCGGCAACGTCTTCGGCTGGACCGCCGACGAGGCCGCCTCGTTCGCGATCCTCGACCGGTTCACCGAGGCCGGCGGGAACTTCGTCGACACCGCCGACGCCTACTCCTCGTGGGTGCCGGGCCACTCGGGCGGCGAGTCCGAGGAGGTCATCGGCCGCTGGCTGGCCTCGCGCGGCGGCCGCGACACGGTCGTCGTGGCCACCAAGGTCGGCGCGCACCCGGAGTTCAAGGGGCTGAAGGCCGAGACGATCCGCGCGGCGGCCGAGGCGTCGCTGCGGCGGCTCGGCACGGACCGCATCGATCTCTACTACACGCACTTCGACGACGAGTCCACGCCCGTCGAGGAGATCGTGACGGCGCTCGACGGCCTGGTGAGGGCGGGCAAGGTCCGCCAGGTCGGAGTGTCGAACATCAGCGCGGCGCGGCTGCGGGCGTCGCTGGAGTTCGCCGACCGGGAGGGCCTCGCCAAGTACGTCGCGATCCAGCCGCACTACAACCTGGTCTCGCGGGACACCTACGAGGGCGACCTGTCGGTGCTGGCCGTCCAGCACGGCCTGTCGGCGATGCCGTACTTCGGGCTCGCCGCGGGGTTCCTGACCGGGAAGTACCGGCCGGGCGGCCCGGTCGTGGACAGCCCGCGCGCGGCCCGGGCGGCCGAGCTGGCCGGGTCGCCGAAGGCGCTGGCCGTCCTGGACGCCCTCGACAAGATCGCAGCGGATCGCGGGGTGGAGGTGGCGACCGTCGCCCTGTCCTGGCTGAAGGACCAGCCCACGGTGGCCGCGCCGATCGCCAGCGCCCGCTCCGTCGACCAGCTCGCCGCGCTGCTCGCGGTCGCGGACGTCGATCTGACGACCGCGGAGCTCCGCGCGCTCGACGAGGCCTCCGCATGAGACGGCATTGATCGTGGTAAGGAGCCACGCTAGGTTCGTACCTGTTCTTGTAGGTTTCTTTCCTGGCGGTGGCTGATGAGTCGGCGGGGCGTCCTGCTCTTCCTCGCGATGAGCGTCGTATGGGGCATCCCGTATCTGCTCATCAAGGTGGCGGTGGAGGGCGTGTCCGCCCCGCTGCTGGTGTTCCTGCGCTGTGCGATCGGC
Source organism: Actinocorallia lasiicapitis (assembly GCF_054778695.1). Taxonomy (NCBI): domain Bacteria; kingdom Bacillati; phylum Actinomycetota; class Actinomycetes; order Streptosporangiales; family Thermomonosporaceae; genus Actinocorallia; species Actinocorallia lasiicapitis. The sequence continues at coordinate 4,692 of NZ_BAAGZI010000290.1, read as the reverse complement.
GCGCTGGTGCTGCTGCCGCTCGCGCTGCGCGGCGACGGGTTCGCGCCGCTGCGAGGGCACGGCAGGTGGATCGCCGCCTTCGCGGTGCTGGAGATCTTCATTCCGTGGCTGCTGCTGTCGCACGCCGAGAAGCAGCTCACCAGTTCGTTCAGCGGACTGCTGATCGCGGCGTCGCCGATCATGAGTGTGGTCTTCGCGAAGCTGCTGGGCGGCAGTGAGCGGCTGAGCCTGCTGCGCTGGGCCGGGCTCGGCCTCGGCTTCGGCGGGGTCGCGGTGCTGGCGGCGCCGGCGCTGCGCCGCGAATCCGGCTGGTCGATCGTCGAGGTGCTGCTGACGGCCACCGGCTACGCCATCGCCCCGATCATCGCCGACCGCAAGCTCCAGGGCGTGCCGACGATGCCGCTGACCGCGGTCTGCCTGGGCAGTGCCGCGCTGTTCTACCTGATCCCGGCCGGGCTGACCCTGCCCGACCGGATGCCGTCGGGCCAGGTCGTCGGCTCGATCCTGGCGCTCGGCCTGATCTGCACCGCGCTCGCGTTCGTGCTGTTCCTCGCGCTGATCGCTGAGGTCGGCCCGTCGCGCGCGCTGGTCTTCACCTATGTGAACCCGGCCGTCGCGGTGACGGCCGGGGTGCTGCTGCTGGACGAGCCGCTGACCGCCGGGATCATCGCGGCTTTCGCGCTGATCCTCACCGGTTCCGTGCTCGCCACCCGTCCCCAGAAGGATCAGACGATCAGCGACAGGGGCGCGGAGCGGAGCCCGGCCACGACCGTCGAGCCGTTGTAGACCGGTTCACCCGTCCGCTTCAGCCGCCGGTACCGGGAGGTCAGCTCCTCCAGCACGATCCGCAGCTCCATCCGGGCCAGCGCCGCGCCGAGGCAGAAGTGCGGCCCGAACCCGAACGCCAGGTTCAGCGCCGGGGAGTCCCTGGTGACGTCGAACAGGTCGGCGGTCGGCCCGAACGCCCGGGGATCGTGGTTGGCCGACCCGTACAGCAGCATCAGCTTCTCACCCGCCGCGATCTTCGTGCCGGCCAGTTCGGTGTCGGCCGACGCCGTCCGCAGGAAGTAGACGACCGGTGACGTCCAGCGGAGGATCTCCTCGACGGCGCCGGGGATCAGTTCGGGCCGCTCCCGCAGCAGCGCCCACTGGGCGGCGTCGTCGGCCAGCGCCACCAGCCCGCCCGACAGGGCGTGCCTGGTCGTCTCGTTGCCCGCGACCAGAAGCTGGATGAGGAACATGACGAGCTCACCGTCGGTGAGCTGGTCGCCGTCCAGTTCGAGGGTGGCGAGCTGGGAGATGACGTCCTCGCCCGGGTCGGCTCTGCGGGCGTGGGCCTGGCCGACCAGGTACATCCCGCACTCGACCTTCAGGGCGGTGTCCTCCTCCGCCGAGCGGGTGGAGGCGCCCGGCACGAACGCGTCCGACCAGAGTTCGAACCGCTGCCAGTCGTTCTCGGGGATGCCGAGCAGCAGGCAGATCACCTGGAGGGGGAGCGGCACCGCGAGGTCCCGGACGATGTCGCGGACCCCGGCGTCCAGCAGCGCGGTGGTCCTGGCGCGGATCTCCGGCTCCAGCCGGCGCAGCACCGACGGCCGGAAAGCGGGCGCGACCAGCCCGCGGTAGCGGGTGTGGTCGGGCGGGTCGGTGTGCAGGAGCGTGGGCGGGGCGTCGTAGGAGGTGCCGAGCTCCTCGATGAGGATGCCGTCGCGGTTGCGGAACGCGACCGGATCGGTGACGACCCGCTGCACGTCGGCGTGGCGGGAGACGATCCAGAGCGGCAGATCCGGATGGCGGACCAGACCGTCGCGGCGGAACCCCGCGTACAGGTCGAGGGGGTGCCCGGCGCCGTAGGCGGTGGCGGGAAAACCCTGGATCGGAGGGGGTGCCTGCGTCATGGTCTCGGCTCCTTCGCCATCGCTTGAGCGAACGCTAGGTTTGCCGACGGGTCGAGCGCAAGAGCATCGGGGCGCGGAAATGATCAGTGTTCGGGGAGCCGCGCGATCCGGACGACGGCGCGGGCGATCCTGGCGGCGGTGGCCTCGGGCGCGGCGACCGGCTGCACCATGTGGCTGACGGTGAGCCGGACGACCGTCTCGACGGCCAGCGCCCGGTCGGCCCGCTCCACCTCCGGCCACGCGTCGGCGGCGTAGGTGTCGAGCATGATGCTCGCGGTGTCGATCAGCGGTTCCGAACGGGTCGTGAGATGGGTGAGCAGCTCCTCGTCACCGCCGCGCGAGCTGGTGAGGATGGCCTTGAGGAGCGGATTGTCGGCGGCCAGGGTGAGCGTGTAGGCGACGGCCGCCTCGAACGCGGCCTGGGCGTCGGTGCGGTGGGCGTCGAGCTGCTCGGCGATGCCGAGCAGGAACCGCTCGACCTCGCGCATGACGAGCGCCTGGCCGATGGCGTCCTTGGTGCCGTACTCGTTGTAGACCGTCTGGCGGCTGACGCCCGCGGTCGTCGCGATGTGCGACATCCGCAGCCGGGCCCAGCCGTTTCCGGTCACGAGCTCGTAGGCGGCGTCGAGCAGGCGGTCCTTCAGCAGGGAACGCACGGACTCCCGGTACTCCGTCATGGTGCCTCACTTTACCGGCTATTGACACTCTACCTTCGCTATGTCTACTTTCTAGACAGTTCTCGGGCAAAGTGTCCACTGGAGGCGTGATGGAACCCACCTTGTCGGAACCCACCCGGACGGAAACCGGCTGGGCGGATCCGAAGAAGTACCTGTGGCTGCTCGGCCTGTTCGTTCCGTCGTTCCCGTTCATCGCCTGGGGGCTGGCGGAGCTGACCGGGCTCGGCGTCTTCTGGTGGTCGGGGCTGATCATCCTGTTCCTCCTCTTCCCGGTGCTCGACCAGCTCGTCGGCAAGGACTCGGTGAACCCGCCCGAGAGCCTGCTGGCCTGGCTGGAAGAGCAGAAGTACTACCGCTGGTGCACCTACCTGTTCCTGCCCGTCCAGTACGCGGGGCTCCTCCTCGGCTGCTGGCTGTGGACGCGCGGCGGGCTCGCCGCCGTCGACAAGATCGGCCTCGCCCTGACGCTCGGGGCGGTCGGCGGCATCGGCATCAACACCGCCCACGAACTGGGCCACAAGAAGGAGTCGGCGGAGCGCTGGCTCTCCAAGATCGCGCTCGCCCAGACCTGCTACGGCCACTTCTACATCGAGCACAACCGCGGCCACCACGTCCGCGTCGCCACCCCCGAGGACCCGGCCAGCTCGCGGCTCGGCGAGAACTTCTGGCTGTTCCTGCCGCGCAGCGTGGCCGGCAGCCTGCGGTCCGGCTGGCATCTGGAGAAGGCGCGGCTGGCCCGCTCCGGCAAGGGCCCGTGGCGGATCGGCAACGACGTGCTGAACGCCTGGGCGATGAGCCTCGGCCTGTTCGCGGCGCTCGTCCTCGGGTTCGGTCCCGGGATCCTGCCCTACCTGCTGATCCAGGCGGTGTTCGGGTTCTCGCTGCTCGAGGTCGTCAACTATCTGGAGCACTACGGGCTGCTCCGGCAGCGCACCGCCACCGGCCGGTACGAGCGCTGCACGCCCCAGCACAGCTGGAACAGCAACAACATCGCCTCGAACGTGCTCCTCTACCACCTGCAGCGGCACAGCGACCACCACGCCAACCCCACCCGGCGGTACCAGGCGCTGCGCCACTTCGAGGAGGCCCCCGAGCTTCCGTCGGGCTACGCCACCATGATCGTGCTGGCGTACTTCCCGCCGCTGTGGCGGCGGGTCATGGACAAGCGGGTCCTCGCCCACTACGACGGCGACGCCTCCCGCGCCAACGTCCACCCCGGCAAGCACGCCCGTTACGAGGTGGCCGCGTGAGCTACCGGTGCCCCGTCTGCGCGTACACCTTTGACGAAGCGGTGGGCGACCCGCGTGAGGGCTTCCCCGCAGGGACCCTCTGGACGGCCGTCCCCGACGACTGGACCTGCCCCGACTGCGGGGTCCGTGACAAGATCGATTTCGAGAGGGTCTGAGGATGGACTACAAGCTCTGGCAGTGCCTGGTCTGCGGGCTGATCTACGACGAGGCCGAGGGCTGGCCCGACGAGGGCATCGCGCCCGGCACCCGCTGGGCGGACCTGCCCGACGACTGGACCTGCCCCGACTGCGGCGCCGCCAAGGCCGACTTCGAGATGACCGAGATCACCCGTGCCTGACCGGATCGTCATCGTGGGCGCCGGCATCGCCGGCGCCACCGCGGCCCTGACCCTGCGTTCCGAGGGTTTCACCGGTGAGGTGCTGCTGGTGGGCGCGGAGCCCGCCGACCCCTACCGCAGGCCGCCGCTGTCGAAGGACGTGCTCGCCGGGAAGACCGCGCCGGAACGGCTCCGGATCAAGCAGCCGGAGTTCTGGGCGGCCCAGGGCATCGGCCTGCTGACCGGGGTCCGGGCGATCGAGATCGACCGCGACCGGTCGCTCGTCGAACTGGCCGACGGCGCCGCGCTCCCGTACGACCGGCTCCTGCTGGCCACCGGCGGAACCGCACGGACCCTGCCGGGCGCCCGGGTGCTGCGCACCCTGGGCGACTCCCTCGCCCTGCGCGCCGAACTGCTGGAGCACGGCCGGTTGACCGTGATCGGCGGCGGGCTCGTCGGACTCGAGGCCGCCGCCACCGCCCGGACCCTCGGCTGCGCGGTGACGGTCCTGGAAGCCGCGCCGCACGTGCTCGGCCGGGTGCTCCCGGCGC
>NZ_BAAGZI010000289.1:0-7744 GCF_054778695.1 Actinocorallia lasiicapitis | reverse complement strand
GAGGTGGGCCGGACGATCGTGCCGTCGCCGCCGCACCGGACGCCCTCGGCCGCCCGCGACCAGGTCAGGGACGAGCTGGGCGCGGGTGACCGCACCGTCTTCCTGACCGTGGCCAGGCTCGCCGAGCAGAAGGGCCTGCCCGATCTGCTGGACGCCGCCGCCCGGCTCAAGGACCGTCCTGTGCTGTTCGTCGCGGCGGGCGAGCGGCCGCTCGACGGGGCGCTGCGCGACCGGATCTCCGCGCAGGACCTGCCGGTCCGGCTGCTGGGCCGCCGCTCCGACGTGCCGGAGCTGCTGTCCGCGAGCGACGTGGTGGTGGTGCCGAGCGTCTGGGAGGGGCAGCCGCTCTTCGTCCAGGAGGCGCTTCAGGCGGGGCGGCCGACGGTGGCGACGGCGGTGGGTGGTATTCCGGAGATGGTGGGGGAGGCGGCGCTGCTCGTCCCCCCGCGGGACGGAGACGTGCTCGCCGCCGAGCTGGCGCGCTTCCTCGACGAGCCGGGCCTGGCCGTGCGGCTGGGAGCGGCCGCCGCTCAGCGGGCGCTGGCCCTGCCGGACGAGGAGGAGGCGATCGATCAGCTCGGGGGGGTGTTTCTCCGACTGAATGCCGTTCTAGAATAATCCTCGAGAATCCGGACCGTACCCCTGGACGGTGCCGGAACCGCATGATCAGGGGAGAGGTGTTCGCATGGCCATCGGGCTGACTGAGGAGCACGAGGACCTGGCCGAGTCGGTCCGCGGGTTCGCCGAGCGTTACATCACGCAGGCGGTCGTGCGGGACCTGCTCGACGCCGAGGACGAGCCGCGCCCCGCGTTCTGGGCCGGTCTCGCCGAACAGGGCCTGCTGGGCCTGCACATCGCCGAAGAGCACGGCGGCCAGGGCTTCGGGCTGCTCGAGCTGACCGTCGTCCTCGAGGAGCTGGGCCGCGCCGTCGCGCCGGGCCCGTTCCTGCCGACCGTGCTGGCCAGCGCGGTCATCCAGGCGAGCTCCAACCCGAAGGCGCACGAGCTGCTGGAGTCCCTCGCCAACGGCGAGAAGACCGCGGCCGTCGCGATCTCCGGCTCGCTCGACGGCTCCCGTGACGCGCTGAACGGCGCGATCGAGCCCGTCCTCGGCGCCGCCCTGGCCGACCTGATCGTGGTCAAGGCCGGTGACGAATGGGTCGTGCTCGACGCGGCGCAGCTCACCGTCACCCCGCGTCCCAGCCTGGACAAGGCGCGCCGTGTCGCGCGGATCGAGGCTTCCGGCGCGTCCGTGGGGGCCGACCGGGTGCTCGACGGCGTCACCGACCAGAAGGTCCGCGATCTGGCCGCCGTGCTGCTCGGCGCCGAGTCGGCCGGCGCGGCGTCCTGGTGCGTCACCACGGCCGCCGAGTACGCGAAGGTCCGGGAGCAGTTCGGCCGTCCGATCGGCCAGTTCCAGGGCGTCAAGCACAAGGCCGCCCGGATGCTGATCGGGCTGGAGCAGGCGCGCGCCGCCGTCTGGGACGCCGCCCGCGCCCTCCAGGAAGGCGACGACAAGGCCCACTTCGCCGTGGCCGTCGCCGCCGTGATCGCGCCCGAGGCCACCGCGCAGATCGCCCGCGACGCCATCCAGATCCTCGGCGGCATCGGCTTCACCTGGGAGCACGACGCCCACGTCTACCTGCGTCGCATCCTGTCCAACAAGGCGCTGTCGGGCGCCGGCAAGGAGTGGGCGGCCGACGTAGCCGAACTGGGTCTGGCCGGCGGCCGTCGCGAGGTCGAGCTGGAGCTCGACGAGGACACCCAGCCGATCCGCGAGCGGATCCGCGCCGAGCTGGAGCCCCTCAAGGCCATCACCGACCGCGACGAGCTGAACGCCGCGATGGGCGACGGCGGCTGGACCGTCCCGCACTTCCCGGTCCCCTACGGCCGGGGCGCGAAGCCGATCGAGCAGATCCTCATCCAGCAGGAGCTGCGCGCCGCCAAGCTCAGGGCCCCGAACCTGGTGATCGGCGCGTGGCTGGTGCCGTCGCTGGTCGCCTACGGCACCGAGGAGCAGAAGGAACGCTTCCTGCTGCCGACGCTCCGCGGCCAGATGCTCTGGTGCCAGCTGTTCTCCGAGCCGGGCGCGGGCTCCGACCTGGCGTCGGTGTCGATGAAGGCCGAGCGGGTCGAGGGCGGCTTCAAGCTGACCGGCCAGAAGATCTGGACCTCGGTCGCCCAGTTCGCCCAGTGGGGCTTCTGCATCGCCCGCACCAGCAGCGACGGCTCCAAGCACGACGGGATCACCTACTTCCTCGTCGACATGAAGGCGCAGGGCGTGGACGTACGGCCGCTGCGCGAGCTGACCGGCGAGGCCCTGTTCAACGAGGTGTTCCTCGACGACGTCTTCGTCCCGGACGACTGTGTCGTCGGCGAGGTCGACAAGGGCTGGCAGGTCGCCCGCAACACGCTGTCCAACGAGCGGGTCGCCCTGTCGACGGGCGGCGGCCTGGGCATGGGCGTCCCCGAACTGCTCGACTGGTTCCAGGGCAAGGAGCTGGGCGTGATCGCCAAGGCCGAGGTCGGCAAGCTGATCGCGCAGGGCCAGTCGATCGACCTGCTGGGGCTGCGCACCACGCTCAAGCAGCTCAACGGGGTCAGCCCGGGCGCCGAGGCGTCGGTCCGCAAGCTGCTCGGCGTCCAGTTCAACCAGGACGTCGCGGACTACTGCTACGCCTCCCAGGGCGATCTGGCCACCGTCGAGGAGATCATGGCCCCGACCGGCATCGTCGCCCGCGCCATGCTCTTCAGCCGCGCCATGACGATCTACGGCGGCACCACCGAAGTCCAGCTCAACATCATCGGTGAGCGCCTTCTGGGCCTGCCCAGGGACCCCGAGCCCGGCAAGTAACCAGATCCCGCGGCGGGAGGGATCTCTTGATCCCTCCCGCCGTCCTCAAGGGGGGTGCTTGTCGGTAAGCTGCGGGGATTCTCCCCACCCCCACCGTCGGAGGAATGACCCGTGAGACCGCTAGCGATCACTCTCGCCGGACTGCTGCTGTTCACCGCGGCCTGCGGGGGAGGGGACGACCCCGCGGAGCCGGGCGCACAGCCGGGAACGACCGCCTCCGCGCCCTCGGCCGACGGGGGCGGCGGGAAGACGCCGAACGACGTGCCCAGCCTCAACCCCAAGACCGGGGCGCCGGACCTGCCGCAGCCGACCGAGACCGGGCCGGTGGCCGCCGCGCCGCAGCCCAAGCAGGTCACCAAGCTGGTCGGGACGTGGAAGGGCAGCAGCCCCGCCGACGACTTCTTCACCTTCGACGCCAAGGGCAGGGGCATCTTCAAGGCCGGTGGCGAGGAGCTGTGGAAGGGCACCGTGATCCCGTCGGGCAAGCGGACCTTCCGGCTCTCCTGGCAGGGCCATGACCCCGGTGTCACGTACTGGCAGATCGAGCTGGCCAAGGACGGCGCCTCGCTGACCTTCGCCGCCAACCAGCAGGTCTACGAGAAGGTGACCAAGAAGAAGTGAGTCTCTTCGCCTCGCCCGGTGAGGTGGCCGAACGCCTGGCCGCGACCGGCTACCTGACCGACCAGGCCATCGCCACCACGGTCTTCCTCGCCGACCGGCTCGGCAAGCCCCTGCTGATCGAGGGGCCCGCCGGGGTCGGCAAGACCGAGCTGGCCAAGGCCGTGGCGGCCGCGACCGGCGCGGAGCTGATCCGCCTGCAGTGCTACGAGGGCCTCGACGAGGCCCGCGCCCTGTACGAGTGGAACTACAAGAAGCAGCTCCTGCGCATCCAGGCCGCCGGCGACCAGGCGTGGGAGGAGACCCACGACGACATCTTCACCGACGAGTTCCTGCTGGAGCGGCCGCTGCTGGCGGCCATCCGGCGGTCCGAGCCGACCGTTCTGCTGATCGACGAGACCGACAAGGCCGACGTCGAGGTCGAAGGGCTGCTGCTGGAGGTGCTGTCGGACTTCCAGGTGACCATCCCCGAGCTCGGCACGATCACCGCGCGGCGCCGTCCGTTCGTGGTCCTCACCTCCAACGCCGCCCGCGAGCTGTCCGAGGCGCTGAAGCGGCGCTGCCTCTACCTGTACCTCGACTATCCGTCGGCCGACCGGGAACGTGACATCGTGCTGTCCCGCGTGCCGGGCATCGAGGCGGAGCTCACCGAGCGGATCGTCGCGACGATCGGCGCGCTGCGCGGGCTGGAGATCAAGAAGCAGCCGTCCATCGCCGAGACGATCGACTGGGCGCGGACCCTGCTCGCGCTCGGCCTGGACACCCTGGAGGAGGAGACGGTCAAGGCCACCCTCGGGGTGGTCCTCAAACACGTCTCCGACCAGCAGCGGGCCATCCAGGAACTCAAGCTGACATGAGCCTTGTCGACCGGCACACCGGGTTCGTGCACGCGCTGCGTGAGGCCGGGCTGCCCGTCTCGCTGGCCGAGGGCCTGGACGCCGCCAACGCGCTGCGGCACATCGATCTGCTCGACCGGGAGACCCTGCGCGGCGCCTACGCCGCGACCCTGGTGAAGCGGCCCGCGCATCTGCCGGTCTTCGACACGCTCTTCGAACTCTGGTTCCCCAGCGCGCAGGGCGCGGGCGTCACGGGCAAGGACCGTCCGGTCGACCAGGAGCGCTCCACCACCCCGCCCGCGCTGGACCCGGAAGTCCAGGCGATGCGCGCCGACCTGTTCGACCTGCTGCTGAGCGGTGACGACGCCGCGCTCCGCCAGTTCGCGCGGCTCGCCGTCGGCCAGTTCGGCCGGACCCCGCAGGGCACCTCCTGGTTCTCCTCCGGCGTGCTGCGCGCGATGTCCGCCGACACGCTGATGGCGTCGCTGCTGACCGCGGTCCTGACGCCGGAGCGGCGCGGCGGCTACGAGGAGCAGGCCGAACGCCGCCGGTTCCGGAACCGGATCACCCGGTTCGAGTCGCTGGTCGCCACCGAGGTGCGGCGGCGGATCGCCGAGGACACCGGGGTGGAGCGGACGGCGCGGATCTCGGTCCGTCCGCCGCTGGAGAAACTGGACTTCAACCGCGCCGGACGGACCGAGCTCCAGGCGCTGCGCCGCGAGATCTACCCGCTGGCCCGCCGGATGGCGTCCCGGCTGGTGCAGAAGCAGCGCCACGGCCACCGGGGACGGCTCGACTTCCGGCGCACCGTCCGCGCCTCGCTGTCCACGGGCGGCGTCCCGCTGACCACCCATTTCAAGCCGAAACGCCCGCACAAGCCGGAGCTGGTGATCCTCTGCGACGCCTCCGACTCCTGCCAGGCGTTCGCCCACTTCACGCTGCTGCTGACTTTCGCGCTCCGCGAGCAGTTCACCAAGGTCCGCGCGTTCGCGTTCATCGACTCCACCGACGAGATCACCAAGTTCTTCGCGCCCGGCGTGGACGTCGCCGACGCCATGCGACGGCTGGCCCGCGAGGCCGACCTGGTCTGGCTGACGGGCCGCTCCAACTACGGCCACGCCTTCCAGGTCTTCGACGACAAGTACGCCGACGCGATCACCTCCAAGACGTCGCTGCTGGTGCTCGGCGACGCCCGCTCCAACTACGGCGATCTGGCGCTGCCCGTGATCCGGCGGATGGCGGCGACGGCCCGGCACGCCTACTGGCTGAACCCAGAACCGGTCCGCGACTGGAACACCGGCGACTCCGCGGCCGCCGAGTACGGCGACGTCATCGAAATGCACGAATGCCGTAACCTCACCCAACTCGCCGAGTTCGTCGAACTCCTGGCCTGACGAACCCCACCCGTTTCCCGGAAAACCATCCGGCACGTCCAGGCAATCCCGTACAACGGGCAGTGAGCATCCCGTAACTGTACGGAGATTCGAACGTGGCTTCTCTTCACACGATCCGTGCCCGGATCGCGCTGATCCTGGCTGTGCCGACCCTGCTCCTGATCATCGTCGCGTTCGCGGGCGTGGTCGGGCAGGTCGGTGAGGCGCGCGCCGCCCAGGCGACGGCCGACAACGTCAAACTGGTCCTCGCGGCCCAGGAGCTCGTCCACTCGCTCCAGCGGGAACGCGGGCTGAGCGTGGGGGTGGTCGGCGGCGCGCCGGACTTCCGGGCGCCGCTCGTCCAGCAGCGCACCGCGTCCGACGCGACCCGCGCCGCCCTGGACACGCTGCTCGCCGGCAACCCGTCCGCGACGTCCGAACGGATCCGCGCCGCCGAGCGCGGCCTGGATCCGCTGAAGGACCTGCGGGCGGCCGTCGACGGCGGCACCAGCAGCAAGGCGGCCGTCTACTCCTTCTTCTCCACCGCGATCGGCGCGCTCGACGACGCCATGTTCACCGGCGACGTCGGCCAGGGCGACGCCCGGCTCCGGCAGGGGATCGCCGCGCTGCGCGCCCTGTCCACCGGCAAGGAGTGGGCGGGCCGCGAACGCGCCACCCTCAACGGGGTCTTCGCGACGGGCAGGTTCACGCGCGGCGAGTACCAGCAGTTCACGGAGCTGCGGGCCGCCAAGCGGATGGGGTTCGAGGAGTTCCAGCGGCTCGCCGAGCCGGGCTGGGCGTCGGCGTTCGAGGCCGCGGGCCGCACCGCCCACGCCGGCACCATGCTGACGCTCGAGCAGCGGGCCGTCGACAGCCCCAACGACAAGCATCTGGGGATCCAGCCGAAGACCTGGTGGGCCGCGATCACCGCCTACCTCGACGACCTGCACGCGGTGCAGCTCACCGTCGGCCAGGGCATCCAGGACAGGGCCGCCGCCATCGCCGGTTCGGCCAGCCGCGGGCTGCTGCTCTACCTCGGCCTTGCGGTGCTGCTGCTGGTCGGCGCGACCGTCGTCGGGTTCGTGACGTTCCGGTCGATCGTCCGGCCGTTGCGGCGGCTGACCTACGAGGCCAGGCAGGCGGCCGAGGAGCGGCTGCCCGAGGTCGTCGCCCGAATCCAGGCGGCCGACGACCCGGGCGAACTGGACCCGGCCGCGCTGGGCCTGACCAGGCCGACCCGCGCCGCGACCGGCCGCAGGGACGAGTTCACCGAGGTCAACGCGGCCCTCGACCATCTCCAGGAGACGGCCGTCCGGCTCGCCGTCGAGCAGGCGATGATGCGCAGGAACACCGCGGAGTCCCTCGCCAACCTGGGCCGCCGCAACCAGAACCTGCTCCGCAGGCAGCTCGGTTTCATCTCCACCCTCGAACAGGAGGAAGCCGACCCCAACCAGCTCGCCAACCTGTTCGAGCTCGACCATCTCGCCACCCGGATGCGCCGCAACGCCGAATCGCTGCTGGTGCTGGTGGGCGAGCACAGCCCGCGCAAATGGTCGGGTTCCATCCCGATCGGCGACGTGCTGCGCTCCGCGCTGGCCGAGGTCGAGGACTACCGCCGCGTCGTACTGCGCCGCGTCGACGACGGCCAGGTGCGCGGCGCGGTCGCCGCCGAACTGTCCCATCTGCTCGCCGAACTGATCGAGAACGCGCTGTCGTTCTCCCCGCCCGACCAGGAGGTCGAGGTGTCGGCCAGGACGGCGGCGGGCGAGTACCACGTCGCGATCGTCGACGGCGGGATCGGGATGCCGCCCGCCGAGATCGAACTGGCCAACGCCAAGCTGCGCGGCGAACGCTCGTTCCTCGTCCAGCCGACCCGCGACCTCGGCCACTTCGTGGTCGGCCGCCTCTCCGAACGGCTGGGCGTGAAGGTGTGGCTGCACGAGTCGCCGCTCAACGGCGTCACGGCCCGGGTCGTGCTGCCGGCGTCCGTGCTGGAGGGGCCGTCCGCGCCCAGGCACGCCGCGCCGTCGCGGCCGACGCTGGAGACCGCGCCCCTTCCGGTG
>NZ_BAAGZI010000288.1:0-7754 GCF_054778695.1 Actinocorallia lasiicapitis | reverse complement strand
GCCGTCACCAGCCCGGACGTCCAGAGCCGTCCCGTCAGGAAGCCCGCGAGGTCGGTGACGGTGCGGACCGCTCCGGCCGTCACGGCGGGCTCCAGGCCGCCCGAGTGGGCGTGGCCCCCGGCGGGCAGCCGGGAGTCGGCGAGCATCAGCAGCTGGGCGTTCATCAGAACAGGAAGTAACGCTGGGCCATCGGGAGCTCCGTGACGGGCGCGGGCTCGATCGCCTCGCCGTTCACCTTGACGGTGAAGGTGTCGGGATCGACCTCGATCGTCGGCAGCGCGTCGTTCAGCGGCATGTCGGCCTTGGTGACGCCGCGCGTGTTCTTGACGGCCGCCAGCCTGCGCCGGACGTCGATCTTCGAGCCGAGGTCGTCGTCGAGCGCGGCCTCGGACACGAAGTGCACCGAGGTCGCCGCCGCGGCGGCGGGGGAGGCCCCGAACATCGGGCGCGGCAGCACCGGCTGCGGGGTCGGGATGGAGGCGTTGGCGTCGCCCATCTGCGCCCAGGCGATCATGCCGCCCTTGACGACGAGCTGCGGCCGCACCCCGAAGAACTTCGGCTCCCACAGCACCAGGTCGGCGAGCTTCCCGACCTCGACGGAGCCGACCTCGCCGTCCAGTCCGTGCGCGATCGCCGGGTTGATCGTGTACTTGGCGACGTACCGGCGGGCCCGCAGATTGTCGGCGGGTCCCTCCAGCGCGCCCAGCCGCTTCTTCATGACGTGCGCGGTCTGCCACGTCCGGATGACGGTCTCGCCGATCCGGCCCATCGCCTGGGAGTCCGAGCCGATCATCGCGATGGCGCCCAGGTCGTGCAGGACGTCCTCGGCGGCCATGGTGGTCGGCCGGATCCGCGACTCGGCGAACGCGAGGTCCTCGGGCACCTCGGGGCTGAGGTGGTGGCAGACCATCAGCATGTCGAGGTGCTCGTCGAGCGTGTTGATCGTGTGCGGTCTGGTCGGGTTGGTCGACGACGGCAGCACGTTGGGGTGCGAGGCGACCGTGATGATGTCGGGCGCGTGCCCGCCGCCCGCACCCTCGGTGTGGTAGGCGTGGATGCCCCGGCCGGCGATCGCGGCGAGCGTCGACTCGACGTAACCGGCCTCGTTGAGCGTGTCGGTGTGGATCGCGACCTGCACGCCTGAGGCGTCGCAGACCCGCAGGCACGCGTCGATCGCGGCGGGTGTCGTGCCCCAGTCCTCGTGCAGTTTGAACCCCGACGCCCCGGCGCGCAGCTGCTCCCACAGCGCCGCCTCCGAGACCGTGTTGCCCTTGCCGAGCAGCGACACGTTCACCGGCCACGTGTCCAGCGCCTCCAGCATCCGGTGCAGGTACCAGGCGCCGGTGACGGTCGTCGCCTTGGTGCCCTCGGCCGGCCCGGTCCCGCCGCCGATCAGGGTGGTGACGCCCGCTCCCAGCGCCTCCTCGATGAGCTGCGGGCAGATGAGGTGGACGTGCGAGTCGACCGCGCCCGCGGTGAGGATCTTCCCGTTGCCGGCCAGGATCTCCGTGGACGGCCCGATCACCAGATCCGGGTGGACCCCCGGCATGACGTCGGGGTTGCCGGCCTTGCCGATCGCGGTGATGCGGCCGTCGCGGATCCCGACGTCGGCCTTGACGATGCCCCAGTGATCGAGGATCACCACCCCGGTGATGACCAGGTCGGGGGCGCCTTCGGCCCGGGTCGCCCGGGCCTGGCCCATCGACTCGCGGATCACCTTGCCGCCGCCGAACACCGCCTCGTCGCCCGCGCCCTGCCCGCGCGACAGGTCCTCGGTGACCTCGATGAACAGATCGGTGTCGGCGAGCCTGATCTGGTCGCCCGCCGTCGGCCCGTAGAGCGCCGCGTAGCGCGCACGCGTGAGTTCAGCCACCGTTCTCCCCTTCCAGAAGGGCCCCGTCCAGCCGGAGGCCCGGCACGATCCGGTGGCCGCCGAGCGCGACCAGCTCCACCTCGCGGGTGATCCCCGGCTCGAACCGCACGGCCGTCCCCGCGGGGACGTTCAGCCGGTAGCCGCGCGCGGCCGCCCGGTCGAACTCCAGCGCCGGGTTGGCCTGGGCGAAGTGGTAGTGCGAGCCGACCTGCACCGGCCGGTCCCCGGCGTTCTCCACGACCAGCGTGATCGTCTTCCGTCCGGGGTTGAGCTCGACGGGCTCCGCCCCGGTGATGATCTCGCCGGGCACGAACCCGCCACCGCCCGTCGCGGCGCTCACGGGATCGGCCTGTGAACGGTCACGAGCTTGGTCCCGTCGGGGAAGGTCGCCTCGATCTGCACCGAGTCGAGCATCTCGGGGATGCCCTCCATGACGTCCTCGCGCGACAGGACGCCGCGCCCCGACTCCATCAGCTCCGCCACGGTCCGCCCGTCGCGGGCCCCTTCCAGCACGTGCACCGCGATGATCGCGGTCGCCTCCGGGTGGTTCAGCCGCAGTCCCCGGGCGCGGCGCTCGCGCGCCACCCCGGCCGCCACATGAATGAGCAGGCGTTCCTGCTCGTGAGGTGTGATCAGCACGTTGGTGACGTTAGCGCTGGTCAGACCGGGTCTCTACGGGCCAATTGCCGAATTAACAGGCTTTTAACTACCCGCCCCTTCGTCCCGTTTGCCGGTTCTCACCATGGCTGTGGCGGGTGCGTCCTTCACCGAGGCCGGGGGTGGGGCGAGGGGTGGCGCTAACCTCCTCGTCCCCGTGGGGAAATGTGCACGGAACGTTCCAGCGGCAGGATTCCCGGCAAGACGTCCTCCGGTGCCTGGCGCGGGCCCCCGGAAGGTCGGGCAACTGGTGAGGCCCCGGTCCGGTGCAGGAAGCCGTGCGGACCGGGGCCTCGCCGTCATCTCGGGACCGGCCGGACGTTCCGGGGCCCGCGGTGTCGGACCAGGGCCGTAGACTCGCCGCCATGGCAGGCCGCATTCGTCAAGAGGACATAGCGATCGTTCGCGAGCGGTCCCCGATCGACGCCGTCATCGGCGAGTACCTCCAGCTCGTCGGCGCCGGCGGCGGCAACATGAAGGGCCTCTGCCCCTTCCACGACGAAAAGTCCCCCTCCTTCAACGTCACCCCCTCCAGAGGTCTTTATTTCTGCCACGGGTGCGGGGTCGGCGGGGATGTGATCAAGTTCGTTCAGGAGATCGAGCATCTGAGTTTCGCCGAGTCGGTGGAGCGGCTGGCGGGCAAGGCGGGGGTGCAGCTTCAGTACGAAGAGGGCGGGTATGTTCCGCGGAAGGATCTGGGGCAGCGGGCTCGGCTGATCGAGGCGCACAAGGAGGCGGCGGCGTACTACGCGTCGCAGCTCACCAGCGGTGAGGCGGCCGTGGCGCGGAAGTTCCTCACCGACCGGGGGTTCCAGGCGGCCGACGCGGCGCACTTCGGGCTCGGATACGCGCCCAACGAGTGGGAGGCGCTGGTCCGGCATCTGCGGCAGCAGGGGTTCACCGACAAGGAGATCCTCACCGGGGGGCTCGCGGTCGAAGGGCGGCGGGGGCCCAGGGACAGGTTCAGAGGACGGCTGGTGTGGCCGATCAGGGACCAGAGCGGGGACGTCATCGGGTTCGGCGCGCGCAAGCTGCTCGACTCCGACGAAGGGCCCAAATACCTCAACACCCCCGAGACCCCGCTGTACCACAAGAGTTCGGTGCTCTACGGGCTCGACCTGGCGAAGAAGGAGATCGCGCGGGCCAAGAAAGCCGTGATCGTCGAGGGGTACACCGACGTCATGGCCTGCCATCTGGCGGGGGAGACCAGCGCGATCGCCACCTGCGGCACCGCGTTCGGCGAGGACCACATCAAGGTGCTGCGCCGGATGCTGATGGACCAGGCCGAGGCGCGCGGCGAGGTCATCTTCACCTTCGACGGGGACAACGCCGGCCAGAACGCCGCGCTGAAGGCGTTCAAGGACGACGACAAGTTCTCCAGCCAGACGTTCGTGGCCGTGCAGCCCGACGGGCTCGACCCGTGCGATCTGCGGATCAAGCACGGGGACGCCGCCGTGCGGGATCTGATCGCCGCGCGGGTGCCGCTGTTCGAGTTCGCGATCAAGAACAAGATCGAGAAGTTCGACTCCTCGACGGTCGAGGGCCAGCTCGCGGCGCTCGACGCCGTCGCCCCGGTGATCGCCGGGATCCGTGACGCCGGCAAGCGGAAGCTGTACGCGGTCAACCTGGACCGCTGGCTGGGGATCATGGACGAGCAGCTCGTGCTCGCCCGCGTCCAGGCGCATCTCAACGACGGCCAGGCCGCGCCCCGGCGGCGGGCGCGCGTCGACCCCAACGATCCGATCGTGGAGCTGGAGCGGGAGCTGTTGAAGATGGCACTGCAGCGTCCCGTGGCGCTCGGCCCGTTCTATGACGTGCTGCCGGCCGAGGCGTACACGGCGCCCGAGCACCAGGCCGTCCAGTCGGTGATCCTCGCGGTGGGCGGCACGGCGTCGGCGACGGCCCCGCTGGAGTGGGCGGCGCGGCTCAGTGCGGCCGCTCCCAACGAGGAGGTCAGGTCCGTCCTGACGCGTTACAGCGTGGAGCTCCCCAAGTCCGGCCTGGTTTCGGACGATACCTATGCCGGAAAACTTCTGGTCCGATTTATGGAACACCAGCTCACACGGGAGATCGAGGCCAAAAAGGCCAAACTCGGGAGGCTGAATCCGGTCTCCGAGGCGGACGAGTACAACCGGCTTTTCGGCGACCTTGTAGCCCTTGAGCAGCGCAGACGTCATCTTCGTGATCGCGGAGTGGAGGGTCTGTAGTGGTTTCCGCCGCGAAATTGGGGCCTGCGATCTAGCTGTGTTCTGACGCACACTGTCTGCGTGGGACCTTTGGTAATGCCCAGCGAGGCGCCGTCGGTCGAACAGGTGGCGGACCTCGTCGCGAGAGGCAGAGAGCGTGGAGGCGGCGTCACGGTCGACGACGTCGCGGCCGCGCTTGATCGCTCCGAACTGCCGGCCGACGCCCTGGAGGGCGTCGTCCGTTTGCTCGCAGAGCAGGGGGTGGAGGTCCTGGAGTCCAAAGAGGACTCCGAGGAGCTCACGCGAGCGGAAGAGGGAGACCTCAGCAGAAGGGCGCCTACCAGCGACCTGGTCCGGATCTATCTGCGCGAGATCGGCCGCGTCCCGCTGCTGACGGCAGAAGACGAAGTAGAACTGGCCAAATCCATCGAAGCCGGGTTGTTCGCCGAGGAGAAGATGGCGCACACGTCCATCATCTCCCGGACCGAACGGCTCGACCTGGAGCTGCTGTCCCGGCAGGGTGTGCGGGCCAAGCAGCGTCTCATCGAGGCCAACCTGCGCCTGGTGGTGTCCATCGCCAAGCGTTACGTCGGCCGGGGGATGCTGTTCCTGGATCTGATCCAGGAGGGCAATCTCGGGTTGATAAGGGCGGTCGAGAAGTTCGACTACACGAAGGGCTACAAGTTCTCCACCTATGCCACCTGGTGGATCCGGCAGGCCATCACCCGCGCCATCGCGGATCAGGCCCGCACGATCCGGATCCCGGTGCACATGGTGGAGACCATCAACAAGCTGATCAGGGTGCAGCGCCAGCTCCACCAGGATCTCGGGCGGGAGCCGCTGCCCGAGGAGATCGGCGGGGAGATGGGGTTGTCGCCCGAGCGGGTGGTCGAGATCCAGCGCATCGCGCAGGAGCCCGTCTCGCTGCAGTCGCCGATCGGCGAGGAGGACTCCGATCTCGGCGACTTCATTGAGGACGCCGACGCCGTGGTCCCGATCGAGGCGGCCGCGTTCATCCTCCTCCAGGACCAGTTGGAGGACATCCTGGCCACCCTGTCCGACCGTGAGCAGCGCATCATCCAGTTGCGCTTCGGTCTGGCGGACGGCCATCCCCGGACGCTCGAGGAGGTCGGCCGGGAGTTCGGGGTGACCCGTGAACGCATTCGCCAGATCGAGTCCAAGACCCTCGCGAAGCTGAGGCACCCGTCCCGGGCGC
The DNA here is from genome assembly GCF_054778695.1 of Actinocorallia lasiicapitis. Lineage (NCBI taxonomy): Bacteria > Bacillati > Actinomycetota > Actinomycetes > Streptosporangiales > Thermomonosporaceae > Actinocorallia > Actinocorallia lasiicapitis. Next base: position 1,822 of record NZ_BAAGZI010000288.1, on the reverse strand, counting down.
AGATGCTGCGCGAGTATCTGGAGTAGCTCCGCGTGCGGCGGTGATTCCCCCGGAGGGCGACCGGGGGAATCCGTCGTGTCCGTCCCAGTGCGCGGGTGAAATATGGCTTACGGTGGGGTTCATGCTGATCGTGACGACCGACACCATCGCCGGGTATGAGATCCGATTCGTCCGGGGGGCCGTCTCCGGGACGGGCCTGCAGTCGTCGGGCGCGATGGGGCTTTCGGATGCGCGGCGGTCGGCGATCGAACGGCTGAAGGCCGACGCCGAACGGCACCACTGCAACGCGGTGATCGGGATGCGGTTCGAGAACACGAACCTCGGCAACGGCGGCTTCGAGGTGTGCGCCTACGGCACGGCCGTGACGGTCGAGCAGGTCGCGGCGCCCGTCGCCGGTCAGTTCCAGTCGGGCGCGGTGCCGCCCGCGCCGCCCGCGGGCCCCTCGTCGGGCGGCATTCCGATGGTGGGCCGGAACATGACCGTCCAGGTGCCAAACCGCTGATCTTCGGCGCGTTAGTCATTTCACATCGAATCAGGACGGACCTGGCTTGACGTGGGCAGGTAAGGGGAGGCTAAGTTAGGGCAGCTTCGCCTAACACCCCACGTCATGGAGTCCAGCACATGCGGTCCGTCCCCCTTCTCGCCGTCACAGGTCTTCTTTCCGTCAGCGCCCTCGCGGCGTGCGGTGGAGAGGACAAGGCGGCCGACAGCGGCGCGCTGACGATCACCTCCACCGACACCGCGTGTGAGGTCTCCAAGACCGACCTGGCCGCCGGCACCAGCACCTTCAAGATCATCAACAAGGGCTCGCAGGTCACCGAGGTCTACTTCTACGGCCCCGACGGCAAGATCGTCACCGAGAAGGAGAACATCGGCCCCGGCACCAACTACGACATCACCGTGCAGCTCGGCTCCGGCGACCAGCAGATCGTCTGCAAGCCCGGCATGGTCGGCGACGGTATCAAGCAGGCCATCAAGGTCTCCGGTGAGGCCGCCGCGCTCGACCCGCGCCTCGCCAAGGCCGTCTCCGACTACCGCGTCTACATCGACACGCAGGTCGCCGACACCATCGCCAAGACCGAGAAGTTCGTCGCGTCGGTGAAGAAGGGCGACGTCGACGGTGCGAAGGCCCTGTACGCGCAGTCCCGCTTCGGCTGGGAGAGCGTCGAGCCGGTCGCCGAGGCGTTCGGCGACATCGACCCCAAGGTCGACCTGCGCGAGGCCGACCTGGAGTCCGGTGACACCTGGTCCGGCTGGCACAAGATCGAGAAGGCGCTCTGGGTGAAGAAGTCCACCAAGGGCGAGGAGGCCACCGCCGACCAGCTCCTGGCCGACCTGTTGGTCCTCCAGGACAAGGTCCACACCGCCGAGATCACGCCCGCCTCGATGGGCAACGGCGCCAAGGAGCTGCTCGACGAGGTCGCCACCGGCAAGATCACCGGTGAGGAGGAGGCGTTCTCCCACACCGACCTCGTCGACTTCCAGGCCAACCTCGACGGCGCCCAGAAGGTGTTCGAGCTGCTCAAGCCGGTCGTCACCGAGAAGGACGCGGCCCTCGCGACCAGCCTCACCGACGGTTTCGCCAAGCTCCAGACCCTGCTGAAGAAGTACGACACCGGCAACGGCGGCAAGGTCTCCTACGACAAGGTCAAGGACGCCGAGCGCAAGGAGCTGTCCGACGCCGTCAACAGCCTCGGCGAGCCCCTGTCCAAGCTCGCGGCAGCGGTCGGCTAGCCGATGACCGAACAGAACGAGAACGCCCAGCCCGCGACGGCCGAGGAGCCGCCGCGGGCCGCGGCCGTTCCGCGCGAGCGGGCGGGGC
>NZ_BAAGZI010000287.1:0-7799 GCF_054778695.1 Actinocorallia lasiicapitis | reverse complement strand
GTCGCGACCAGCAGCACCGGCAGGGCCAGCAGCACGGCCGCCCCGCGCGGCCCCGGAGCGGCTCCGGCGTTCGCGGCCGAGTACACGAAAGTCGTCAGCAGCATCATCTGGACGGCCGCCGCGTGGGGTCCGAACCGGGGCAGATACCCCAGCACCAGCCCGCAGAGACCGAGCCCGAGGATCAGCGGCCAGGTCGTCCCCGCGACCAGCCCGCCGACGACGGCCAGCGCCGCCGCCACCACGCCCCCGGCGACGGTGACGATCAGCCGGGTGCGGCGGTCCCCGTCCGGCTGGTAGAGCGCGCCGAACACCGCGGGCATCACCGCGAACCCCGCCGCGTCGCCCAGGCCCAGCACCGCGAGCAGCGCCTGCGAACCGAGCAGCGCCACCACCAGCCGCACCCACGCCCGCACCACCACCGGCAGGCCCGCCCGCAGCGCCGGGCTCACGGACGGGACCGGGGCGGGCGGATACGGGTGACGACCAGGGAGAGCGCCGTGGTGAGGATGATCAGGTCGAAGAGCATCTGGAGGGTGACGAGGGCGCGCGCCCCCTGGCCGGACGGCGCGATGTCGCCGAAGCCTACGGTGCAGAGGGTGACGACGGTGAAGTAGAGGGCGTCGAGCCGGGTGACGAGGCCCGTGAACTGGTCGTCGATCACGTAGTAGAGGGTCGCGAAGACCACCACGACCAGGTCGACCAGCGTGAAGAGGATCGCGACCTGCTCGGCGAGGATCCGCCCGGGCCCCAGCGCGCGGCGGACCTGCTCCCGCACCACCAGCGTCAGCAGCGCGAGCCCCGCGAACAGCCCCGCCATCCGGAGCAGGAACGGGCCGTCGGGCGCGGTCGACTTCAGGGGCACGGCGAAGTACAGGCCGGTGATCAGCACGATCGCCGCACCGGCCTTGCTCCAGGCGTGAAAGCGACGCCCGCGCCCCTCGACGTGCACATCTGCCCTGTTCCCGGCGGCGCGGCCCCGGCAACCCGGCTTGACCTGATCATGCCCGAACGTCGTCTGCGGCCGGGCTTGACGAGGCGTCGCCGCAAAGCCATGAATGGGCAATAAAAGCACAATTGCGGCCTTTATCCGCCAAAGCGGCCATAGTTTGGATGAGGAGAGACCGAGCGGAAGGAAATACGATGACGAAGAAGAGTGCGGCGTTCATGGCCGGGGTGTTCGCGATGGCGGCGGGCGGATTCGCGATGGCGCCGCAGGCATCCGCGGCCGAGACGGGCTGCCGAACCTACTCCAGCGTGCAGGCCTGCGGGAACGTCGAACTGAACGCGTCACAGCAGCAGTGCGTCAGCGATTCCGTCGGGCAGGGCATGACCGCCAGCCGCGCCACCGTCGAATGCCACGCTTTCGCGTAACCCGCCCTTTCAGCCACCGTGACCAATACAAGGCGTTCACGTGACCTGGCTTTCAAGGACCCGACTAACGCAATACGTCCACGTGACCTGACCTTTCAGGCACTGCGGCCCATGTAACGCATCCACGCGACCCACCCTTCCAGGCAGCGAGACCAACGCAACGCCTCCACGCGACCGGCCTTTCAAGGACGCGACCCACGCAAGGCTTCCACGTGACCCACTCTTCCAGGCAGCGAGACCAACGCAACGCGTTCACGCGGCCACCCTTTCAAGGACGTGACTCACGCAAGGCGTCCGCGTGACTCGCCCTTTCAGACGGCGTGACCAACGCAACGCCTCCACGCGACCGGCCTTTCAAGGACGTGACTCACACAAGGCGTCCGCGTGACCCGCCCTTTCAGACGGCGTGACCAACGCAACGCCTCCACGCGACCACCCTTTCAAGGACGTGACTCACGCAAGGCGTCCACGTGACCCGTCTTTCAGGGGCGTGACTGCGTTCGCGTGATCCGGCCCTTCAGGAGACGTGGACTTCGAGGCCTGCGGCCTGCGGGTGACGTGTGGTCAGCGTCGAGGGGCGCGGAGCGTGATCAGGGTGATCTCGCTGGGGGCGAAGACGCGGAACGGCGGGCCCCAGAATCCGGTGCCGCGGCTCGTGTAGAGCTGGGTGCGGTGGTTGCGCCGCGAAAGCCCCGCCACCACCGGCTGGTCGAGCCGGACCAGATACCGGAAAGGCCAGATCTGTCCGGCATGGGTGTGTCCGGAGAGTTGAAGGTCGACCCCGGCGGCCTCCGCTAGCGGCACCTGTTTCGGCTGGTGCGCCAGCAGCACCACCGGCAGCGCCGGATCGGCGCCGTGCAGCGCCGCCCCGATGTCCGCGCCGTGCCCGTCGAGCCCGGAACCACGCGCCGTCGCGTCGTCGACACCCGCCAGGACGAGCCGGTCGCCGCCCCGCTCCACCACCACGTGCCGGTTGTGCAGCGCCTCCCAGCCCAGTTCGCCCATGTGGGCGACCCAGCCGCCGGCGTCCCCGAGATATTCGTGGTTGCCCGTGACGTACACGCGCGCCAGCCCGGCCTTGACGTCCGCGAGATGCGACGCCTGCTCGCGCCGCTGGACGGGCGATCCGTCCGCGATGTCGCCCGTGTGGGCCACCACGTCGGCGTCCAGCCCGTTCACCACCTCGGTGACGCGCCGCGACCAGTCGGCCCGGTCGATCGGCCCGTAGTGCGTGTCGGTGAGAAGGACGATCTTCGTCCCGTCCAACCCCGCCGCCAGCCGCGGCAGCTCCACCTCGACCCGCTCCACCCGAGGCACCCGCATCGCCTCGTAGAACCCCCACCCCATCAGCACCGCGGCCACCCCGAGCACCGCACCCGCGACGACCCGCCCGCCGACCTCGACCCCGACGGCCGCGAGCACCCCCCGCACCACCAGCCCGATCACGGACCAGCTGAACAGAATCCAGGCCGCCCCGAGCAGCGCGTCCCCCGCGACCGCCGCCCGATCATTCCCCCGCCCATGCCCCAACACCATCAACCCGGGCAACGCGACCGCCGCCCCGACGATCAGCACACTCCCCCCGGCCCCGACCCAGCCAGGCCACCCCGCCTGCCCGATCACCCCCCACCAGGAGACCCCGAACAGCACCCCCACGACCAAGGCCAGAACCCCGACCACCACCGCCATCCGAGGCACCCGCCCACCCACCTTCCGGTCATTTCCCGCAACCCAAACGAACCACCCCCACAACCCGTTCCCACCCCCGCCCGAACCCTTCACCCCGACCCCGCCCCCAACCGCACGCCCCGAGACCAGCCAGACAGCCGCCCTCCGCCAACCTCGCCACCTCCCGACCCACAGCCCACCCATGATCGCCTCGAACTGCGGCGTGTCGCCCATCCCCCAAAGCCCAAACAGGCGACACGCCGCCACTCGACACGATCAAGCCACCCCTCACGGCGATCACCCCGTCAGCGCGATCAACCCACTCAACCCACCCAGAGCGACCACGCCGCTCGACACCATCAAGCCGATCACCCGGATGATCGCGCCGAACTGCGCCATGTCGACGGTTTCAGGAGGGCCGAACGGGCGACACGCCGCAGTTCGACACGATCAAGCCACCGCCCGACACGACCAGCCACCCAAAGCGATCACACCGCTCAAGGCGAGCGAACCACCCGGATGATCGTCTCGAACTGCGGCATGTCGACGGTTTCAGGAGGGCCGAACGGGCGACACGCCGCAGCTCGACACGATCACGCCACCGCCCGACACGACCAGCCACCCAAAGCGATCACACCGCTCAAGGCGAGCGAACCACCCGGATGATCGTCTCGAACTGCGGCATGTCGACGGTTTCGGGAAGGACGAACGGGCGACACGCCGCAGCTCGACACGATCAAGCCACCGCTCACGGCGATCACACCCGTCGGCGCGATCAACCCGCGCAATGCGCCCACACCACCCGAAGCGATCACGCCGCTCGACGCGGGCAGCCACCCAAAGCGACCATGCCGCTCGGCTCGAGCAGACCACTCGGATGATCGTCTCGAACTGCGGCGTGTCGACGGTTTCGGTAGGGCCGAACGGGCGACACGCCGACACTCGACACGATCACGCCGACGCGACCATGCCGCTCGACGCGATCGCGGCGCTCGGCGCGAGTGAGCCGCCCGGAGCGATCGCGGCGCTCGACGTGGGTGAGCCGCCCGGAGCGATCGCGGCGCTCGGGGCGGGTGGGTCAACCGGAGCGATCGCGGTGCTCGGGGCGGGTGAGCCGCCGGGTGATCGTGTCGAGCTGCGGGGTGTCGGTGGTTTCGGGGGGGCGGGGTGGGCGGCACGCTGGCGGGCGGCGCGATCAGGTCTGTGGGTGCGGGCTTGGTGGTTGGTGGTTGGTGAGGGGTTAGCCGAGATGCCCCTGGCGGGGTGCCGGTGGGTGGATGAAAGTAGGGGTGACGCCATGTCGCCGCATGGCGATCTTGGTGTGCCCGCGTTACCCCTACTTTCGGGTTAGGGGGTGGTGGCGGTGGTGAAGAGGGTGCGGATGGTTTCTTGGGCGCAGGTTTTGTTGGTGCCTAGGAAGCCGGTGGGGCCTCGTTTGATCCAGCCGGTGACGTAGACGCCGTCGGAGACCTTGCCTGCGGTGTGGGGGACGGTGCCGGTGGCGTCGTCGAAAGGCAGGTCGGGGATCGGGACGGCACGGTAGCCGATGGAGGTGAGGGCCAAACCCGCGTCTAGGCGGGCGCCGGAGGTGAATTCGACGGCGGTGAGGGTTTCGTCGCCTAGGAAAGCGGACGGGGTCTGGTTGTAGCGCAGGACCATGCGGCCGCGGGGGCGGTCGGCGAGCTTGCGGAGAAGGGTGAGTTTCTCCGTGGTGAGCTCCGGCCAGGTGATGCCGTCGGGGTCGACGGACAGGTCGTGGCCGAGGAGGCCGACCAGCTCGGGGAGGGTGAACGCCGAGTGTTCGGGGCCGCGCCGCGCCACCACGACGACCTCTTCGATCTTGCTGGCGCGGAGCGCTTCGAGGGCGTGGGGGGCGATGTCGGTGGTGGCGAGACGGTCCGGGTCGGTGGTGAGGATCCGGGCGACGTCGAGGGCGACGTTGCCGTTGCCGATCACCACGGCGCGCCTGCCGGACAGGTCGAACGTGCGGTCGGCGAAGTCGGGGTGGCCGTTGTACCAGGCCACGAACTCGGTGGCCGTCGACGACAGGGCGGCGCCCGGCACGTCCAGCCGACGGTCGGAAGCCGCGCCGACGGCGTAGACGACCGCGTCGAACCTGGCCTTGAGCTGGTCGTGGGTGAGGTCACGGCCGATCTCGACGCCCGTGTGCAGCCGGAACCCCTCCTGCACGGAGATCTTGTCGAACAGTTCGCTGACGCGTCTGGTCCGCTCGTGGTCGGGTGCGACGCCCAGCCGCGCCAGCCCGTACGGGAACGGCAGCCGCTCGTACATGTCGACTTCGGTGCCCGGCACCGACAGCAGTTCGTCGGCCGCGTACATGGCGGCCGGCCCGGAGCCGACGATCGCGACGCGCAGCGGCTCGGCCGGCGCCGGGTAGGCGCTGAGGATCGGCGCGAGGATCGGGCGGGGCTTCGGCTCGCCGAAGTACTCGGCGTTGATCCGCAGGAACGGCAGCGACGCGTCGGTCAGCTTGGAGTGGGGGACGATCGCCTCGACCGGGCAGGCCGTGACGCAGGCCCCACAGTCCACGCAGGAAGTCGGGTCGATGTACAGCATTTCGGACGTCAGGAAGTCTGGTTCGTCCGGGGTGGGGTGGATGCAGTTCACCGGGCAGGCGTAGACGCACGAGGCGTCTCCGCAACACGACTGCGTGACAACGTGGGGCACGATTCTCCTACCGGTGCGGTTCGCCGCGGAAACGCGAGGGGCGGCCGTCGATGCCGAGCGCCCTCCACGTGGCCCGCGCGACCGGGTTCATCAGTTTCATCTCATGGGCGAGCATCCGGACGTCGCCGAAGTACTCGCGCATGATCCGCTTCGATTCGGGCGACTGCCAGAACGCTTCCTTCATGACCTGGCGCGGGATGCCGAACTTGCGGGCCATCTGACGCGGCGGAGCCATGATCGCTCCGGCCAGGATGCGCATGATCAGCGGGAAGATCAGGGAGGTTCCGAAGCGCTGGATCCGGCTCTGCACCATGGCCCGCTGCTTGAGGAACTGGTGGGCGAAGGAGATGTGCCGCGCCTCCTCGGCGATGTGGATCTCCATGGTGCGGAGCATCGCGGGCGGCATGTTGGCGCCTTCGCGGATCACGGCCTTCTGGGCGTGGTCGATGGGCTCCTCGCCGCCGAGGATGCCGATAAAGAACACGGTCGGGATGAAAGCGAAGTTCCCGACGATCGGCGCGATGATCCGGTAGCCGAGCTTCACTCCGGGGACGTCCACGCCCGTCCGGTTGACGAGCTCCTGGAACATCTGGATGTGGTTGCACTCCTCGGTCATCTCGTGGAGGAGGTAGCGGAACTCGGGGGTGCCGTTGGGCAGCCGCATCGCGTACTGCATCATCCCGCGCACGAGGATGCTCTCGAAGATGAGCCCGACCCTGACGACGTTGGTCTGCCGCCACATGCCGAGTTCGATCTTCTTCTCGAGCGGGAGCGCCTGGTACCAGGCGTGCGCGCCGAGCGGGTCCGCGGTGGGCGAGAGCGTCCAGCGGGGGTCCTTGGGGTCGATCTTGAACTCGGGGGAGTCCCAGTCGATGTCCAGATAAGGATCGAAACGCCGGGTCACCGACCCGCCCGAGAGCGTCGTCAAAAGCTCGTCGTATACCGAGCCAGGCTCGACCTTCGCCAGCACCATGAGCACGCCTCCCAGACGCTTTACAATCAGCCCCATGACTGTAAACGTCACCTCGGCGACGGTCAACGGTTCCGGCTCTAGAATTCCCACCATGACCGGCCAGATCTCCGCCGACATCCACGACCGCATCCTCGACGCCGCGGCCGACTGCTTGGCCGAGGGCGGATTCACCTCCAACCGGCTGCTCTCCGCGATCGCCCGTCGCGCGGGGCTGTCCCGGCCGACCCTCTACAAGCACGCCGGCACCCTCGACGACATCAAGGACGCCCTGATCGCCCGCGAGCTCACCACGTTCCTCGCGGAGCTGGAGCCCCGGATCGCCGAGACGACCTGGCACCGCGACTCGATCATCGACCTGCTGGTCTTCGTCACCTCGCACGCCCGCAGCCATCCGCTGCTGCGCGCCGCGCTCCGCGACGTCCCCGAACTGGTGCTCCCGTGGTTCACCACGAACGCGTCCGCCGCGGTCGCGGGCGTCACCCACGCGGCCCTGCCGCTGGTCCAGGCCCGGATCGACGAGGGCGAGATGCCGCCGTGCGACGTCCCTCTCCTCCTGGACGCCGTGACGCGCACCGTCCTGTCCCTGATCTTCGTCAACACCCCGATCGACGCCGACGACCCGGCCGCGCTCCGCACCTATCTCCACACCGTCGCCGCGGTCTTCACCCCGTTCACGATCGTTCCGAAACCCAGCCCGTCGCCGAGCTGACGGCTCGCCCGCCCGCCGGCAGGAATTCGGACAGAATGGGCGGGTGAAGATCGCGATGCTGGGCGCCCTGGAGATCACCGACGGCGCCGGGACGGCCGTGCCGCTGGGCGGGGCCCGGCTGCGAGCCCTGCTGATCGCCCTGGCCCTGGAGCCCGGACGCCTCGTCCCCGCCGAGTCCCTGATCGACGGGATCTGGGGTGAGGAGCCCCCGGTCGCGGCGGCCAACGCGCTGCAGGCGATCGTGTCGCGGCTGCGCCGGGCGCTGCGCGGAGTGGAGATCGAGACCAGGCCGGCCGGGTATCTGCTGCACGTCGCGCCCGAGGCGGTGGACGTCGCACGGTTCGAGGCGCTCGTCGCGACGGGCCGGGCGGCCCTCCCTTCGGATCCGGC
>NZ_BAAGZI010000286.1:0-7869 GCF_054778695.1 Actinocorallia lasiicapitis | reverse complement strand
CGCGCCGACGGCGACCAGGAGCGCGGTCACCGGCCGGCCAGCCACTGGCCCGCCCCGACGGCCGCGACGTCCGCCAGCGGGGTGGCCGCCAGAGAGACCAGGGCGATCATGGGGTCGGCGTACTGGACGTCGGTGACATAGGTCGAGAACGTGGTGAATCCGCCGAGGACCCCCACGCCGAGGAACAGACGGGCCATCGGGCGTCGCAGGAGCCAGGCGGCGGCCAGGCCCATGACCAGGCAGCCGGTGACGTTGACGGTGAACGTCGACCACGCGAAGCCCGTTCTCGGGTGCGGCCAGACGGCGGTGAGCGCGTAGCGGGCCACCGCGCCCAGTGCCCCGCCCGCGGCCACCGCGGCGAGGCGTCGCACTTGTGAGGACACGGCGACGCAGTTTATGGCATCACGGTCCGGCGTCGGGGAAGCGGAAAGGGCGGGGCGCGTTGCCGCCGTGCCGGGCGGAGTCCTAGGGTGCCTTAACGATCATCCAGAAAGGACCTATTCGTGACCTTTGCCGGTTTTCCTGGTGAGCGGGCCGACGAGATTCCGGCCCGGCTGATCGACGCGGGGATCGCGATCCTGGTCGAGCTCGGCCTCGCCCGCTGCACCCCGGCCGAGGTCGCCGCCCGCGCCCGCACCGCACCGGCCGCCCTCTTCCGGCACTTCGGCACCCTGCCCGGCTTTCTGATCGCGGTCGGCGAGGAGGTCGCCTGCCGGCAGCTGATCGGCTTCCAGGCCAAGCTCGACGGCGCGCCCCGCGACGTCGAACCGCTGGAGAACGCGCTCCGGCTGCTGCGCGAGCTGAGCGGCGAGGGCGTCAACGTGGTGTTCCAGGAGTTGATGATCGCGGCCCGCACCGACGCGGAGCTGCGCGCCCTGCTCGTCCCGCAGCTCGAAGCCTACGGCCGGGACATCGAGGTGATCGCCGCCCAGCTCCCCGGTCTCGACGCGATTCCGCCCGATCTGTTCCACTCGCTGATCCATCTCGCGCTGGACGTCTTCCGCGGGGCGGCCATCCGGGGCGGCGAGCGTTCCGACCGGGTGCCGTTGATGATGGGGTTGATCCGGGGGGACCTGGCGTTCCTTCTCCAGGGCTCCTGACTGCCCTACCCTGCACAAACTGACAGGTTGGCAGCTGGATTGTTATCCAGGACTGACTGTCTCCTTGTGCCCGTTACGGCAGAATCTTCCCGCACATAGTGTGAAATTCGGGGAAGGCGCGCCCATATGAGAGCACGGCCGTTCGGCCTGGGAGTCTTGGCCGTGGCGGTCGCGGTGACCGTCATGACGCCGGGAACGGCATACGCGGCGGACAAGACGCTGCGGCTGCGGAACGACACGCCCATGACCGCCGCGGGCGGCAACGCGAGCTGCCCCGGCGTGCCCGGCGACAAGGACGGCTGGCACTTCGGCGTCCGTAACCACCCCAGGGTCACGCTCACCTCGCTGACGGTGACGTTCAAGCCCGGCGGCCAGCAGACGATCACCTCGTTCGCCGACGCCACCAACGCGTATGTGGCGTCCGAGCGGGGCGCGAAGCTCACCGCGGCCAAGGCCGAAGTGGACGGCGGCCTGGTCACGCTCCTGCTCGTCAGCTATATCGAGGTCGAGGGGACGTGCCCCGGGCAGGCCCCGCCGCCGCCCCCTCCGCCGCCGCCCGCGCCCGCGCCGCAGCCCGACAACAACGGCAACGGGCAGCCGAAGCCCGACCCGAAGCCCGACGGCAACGGGCAGCACAACGGCGGCAACGGGCAGCACAACGGCGGCAACGGCAACAGCGACGACAAGAAGAACAACACCGGCAACGGCCAGAAGCCGAAGCCCAAGCCGGGTCACGCCGGCAACGCGGCGCCGTCCACGACCCCCACGGCACCCGCCACGCCCGGCGCGACCGAGCCGACCACCCTGCCGAGCGTCGGCGTCGACCAGCCCGAAGTCGACGTGAACGGCGAGAACGGCACCCCGGTCGCCGCCATCGGCCCGGACGACGCCGCCACCGCGGGCGGGCTCGGCATCGCCGGGTTCGCGACGATCGCGATGGGCGCGTTCCTCCTGCTGTTCGGCGGGGTCTCCGGCTACGTCAACTGGCGTCGCCGCCGTCCGCGCTAACGCCTGTGGCGCTGGGTGTCCAGCAACCGGCGTAACGCCCGGGTCGTCGCCGACGACCCGGTGCAGGACGCGTTCGGCGAGTCCGGGGAACTGGCCGCCGACCGCGCTGAGCAGCCGCCGGGGCAGTCCCAGACCGCCGTTGGTGTCGGTGAGCAGGACCCTCGCGATCTCCATGATCCTCCCGTCGTTAGTTCGTTTGTTCGAACAGGCGGTAGTTCCGGCGTCGCGGGCGGGCAAGGGGAGGGGCGCGGCGAATCGGGAGGAAGCGGTCGGGTACATTAAGCGCGCGCTTAATGAGCGGGTGTTTCACGGAACTGAGGGAGGCGCGGAGTGCGGCGGACGCTGTTCAACGAGGACCATGAGGCGTTTCGGGAGACCGTGGCGGCTTTCGCCGAGCGGGTCCTGATCCCCGGCTACCCGACCTTCGTCGAGCAGCGGTCGATCGACCGCGAGGTGTGGCTCGAAGCGGGCAAGCTGGGACTGCTCGGCCTTGAGGTGCCCGAGCAGTACGGCGGCTCCGGCGCCGACGACTTCCGTTTCAACGCCGTCGCGAACGAGGAGTTCGCGAAGGTCAGCATGGGGTTCGCGTCCTGCCTGGGGATCCACGCCGACATCGTCGCCCCCTACCTGGTGAAGCTGACGACCGAGGAGCAGCGGCAGCGGTGGCTGCCGAAGTTCTGCACGGGCGAACTGTGGACGGCCATCGGCATGACCGAGCCGTCCGGCGGCTCCGACCTGGCGGCGCTGCGCACCACGGCCGTCCAGGACGGCACCGACTGGATCATCAACGGCAGCAAGACCTTCATCACCAACGGCTACTCCGCCGACCTGGTGATCGTCGCGGCCCGCACCGACCCGGAGAAGGGCGCGAAGGGCATCACGCTGTTCGCCGTCGAGGCGGGGACGCCGGGCTTCGAACGCGGCCGCAAACTAGACAAGATCGGCCAGCACGAGTCGGACACCGCGGAGCTGTTCTTCTCCGACGTCCGCGTCCCCGCCGAGAACATGATCGGTGAGCGCGGCAAGGGCTTCGTCTCGATGATGCAACTCCTGCCGCAGGAGCGTCTGGGCGCCGCCATCACCAACCTGGCCCACGCCACCCAGATCCTCCACGAGACCCTCCAGTACGTGAAGGACCGCAAGGCGTTCGGCAGCTCGATCGGCTCCTTCCAGCACAACAAGTTCCTGCTCGCGGACCTGTTCACCCGTATCGAGGTCGCCCAGGCCTACGTCGACAAGTGCGTCGAGCTCCACTCGACGGGCGACATGACCCCCATCGACGCCGCCAAGGCCAAGTACTGGGCCGCCGAGGTCCAGAACCACGTCCTCGACCACTGCGTCCAGCTCCACGGCGGCTACGGCTACATGACCGAGTACCGAGCCGCCACCGCCTGGACCGACGCCCGAGTAACCCGCATCTGGGCCGGCTCCTCCGAAATCATGAAGGAACTCATCGGCCGCGACCTGGGCCTCTAACCCTGACCTGCGCTTTCACGGTTTGTCTGTACGAGTAACCACCTGTCGCCTCACCCGCGCCAGCCGACTGTGTTGCCGGCTGTGCGCGAGTGAGGTGAGCGCTTCAGCGGGGTCGGGCGGCGCGTTGGGCGGAGATGTCGATGATGGCGGCGACCAGGACGAAGAGGCAGAGGACCATGTGGCGGATGCCGGCCTGGTCGGTGACCCGGGCCAAGCCGTTGTCGACGACGATGACGACGCAGGCACCGAGGACCGCGCCCTGGACCCTGCCCCTGCCGCCAGACAGGCTCGCGCCGCCGATGATCGCGGCGGCGACCGCGGACAGCAGGACGGCGACGCTACCGGTCTCGGAGCCTGCGGACTGGAAGCGGGAAACAGCGATGATTCCGCCCAAGGCCGCGAGCGTCGAGCAGATCGCGTAGGCGGCGACACGCAAGCCCTCGATGTCGGCGCGATCGTGGAAGGCGGCCGCGCCCGCGGCGGTCAGCCGACGGCCGAATGCCGTCCTGCGCAGTACATAGGACCAGCCCACGATCAGGGCGGCGACGATCGGTACGACCAGGGGAACCCCGCGCAGGGACACGGTGGCGGGGTCGGGGCTGCGTTCGAGGGTGAGGGCGTAGACGATGGCAGCGGAGATTCCGCCCGCCAGGACGATCCGCCAGACCGCCAGTCCGACGGGCTCGACGATGGGGCGATGGTGGCTTCCTCGGTGCTTGCGCTGGATCTCCAGTAGCGCATATGCGGTCAGCCCTAGGGCCCAGGTCAGCCAGGACGTCACCGGAGCGAGATTGGTGTTGATGATCGCGAGGATCTGAGGGTCCTTGATCGCGATGGCCTGGCCGTTGTTCAGCAGCACCAAGGTCAAACCCTGGAGGCCGAGCAGGGCCGCAAGCGTGGCGATGACCGGCGGGATCCTGGTTCGGCTTATCAGCAGGCCGAGGCTCAGCCCGATCGCCGTGCCGGTCAGCAGAGCGAACGGGAGCGCGGCGTAGGCGGGTAGCCAGGTCAGGCTGAGCGCCAGGACCACACCACAGAGGCCGCCGGCACAGGCGACGGACAGGTCGATCTCGCCGAGCAGAAGGACGAACACCAAACCCATGGCCATCACGCCGATGCCCGCGCCCTGGGTGATGAGGTTGGCGAGATTGGCCGCGGACAGGAAACCAGGGCTGATCAAGGTGAAGATCGCACCGAAGCCGACGAGTCCGATCGCGGCAGGGAGAGTGCCGAGTTCTCCGTCAGCGACACGGGAGGCGTACTCGCGGGCGTATTCACGGACGGTGACGGTGGCCGTTGGGGGACGGAGGGTTGTGCTCATGAGCGGCTCTTCCTTCCGGAGCCTTCGAGGACGCTCCGGGCTATCGGGGTGGTGGACAGCGCAGTGAGGAGGAAACGGCCGCCGCCCCCGCGGACGGCCGTGCTTGCGTGGGGAGCTTCAGGCCTGGAGGTCCGCCAGCCAGGGCGGATTGGCGCCCTCGTGGCGGCAGGCCTCGGCCGCGACGTCGGAGGCGAAGGTGAGGGCCCTGATGAGGAGTGCCGGGTCCAGTCGATCGAGTTCGCCGCCGAGGGCTCCTCCTGTGTGAAGGCGGTAGAGGAGACCGGCGGTGAAGGCATCGCCGGCACCCACCGTGTCGACCGGCTCCACCGGGCGGGCGGGTACGGCGTAGCGGCGCCCGCCGAGAGAAGCGATCACACCGTCGGCTCCCAGCGTGATGACGACCAGGCGGACGCCGTCGGCGTGCCATTCGTCGCAGACTTCGGCCAGGTCGGCTCCGGGACGTAGGTGGTCCAGGTCGTCCTGGCTGAGCCGGAACACGTCGGCGATCGCGGTCCACCCGGGGAGGAGGCGGCGGTAGGTCTCCAGCGGGACGATGCCGGGGCGGACGTTCGGGTCGATCGAGATCGTCGTCGAGCCTCGTCGGGCCCGCAGGAGCTCCTCGATGAGGGGACCTCCGGGTTCCAGCGCCAGCGCGAGTGAGCCGGTGTGGATGCACGCTGCTTCGTCGGACGGGCTGTGCGCCGAGAGTTCCTCCCTGGTCCATTGCCAGTCCGCCGTGCCTTCGGCGTAGAAGGAGTAGCGGGCCCGGCCCTGCCTGTCGACGGTCGCCAACGCCAGCGTCGGTTCTTCCTGGGCTTCCACCACGAGCGACAGATCGACGCCCGAGCTTGCGAGGTAGTCGCGCAGGAGGTCACCGAACGGGCCGTTGGGCAGCCTGCCGACGAATCGAGTGGGGATGCCGAGCCTGCCGAGCGCCACCGCTGTGTTGGCGGGCCCTCCGCCGGGCAGTACTCGCAGGTCGAGCGCTCCCGAGGTTCCGCCTTGGACGGTGGAGACGAAGGCGTCGGCCACGGCCTCCCCGATGACCGCGATGTGGTTCAACTCACTTCCCTTCAGGTGATGTCACTGGGCAGGAGTTGCAGAGCGCCCGTCATGATGGCGACGACTTCGGACATCGTGTGGTCGGCGGGTTTCACGACGCCGGCCCTGCGGCCGAGCCGTTGGATGTGGATCCGGTCGGCGATCTCGAAGACGTGCGGCATGTTGTGGCTGATCAGCACGACGGGCAGACCGCGGTCGCGGACCTTCCCGATGAGCTCGAGGACCTGTGCCGACTCCTTGACGCCCAGCGCCGCCGTTGGCTCGTCCATGATGACGACGTGGCTGGCCCAGGCGGCGGCCCTGGCGACCGCGACGCCCTGACGCTGCCCGCCCGATAGGTTCTCCACCGCGCCCGCCATCGACTGGAGGCCGATGTTCAGCTCGCTCATGTGACGCGCGGACTCGGCCTTCATCGCTGGTTTGTCGAGCATCCGGAACACCGCGCCGAGAACACCTTGACGCCGTTGCTCGCGACCAAGGTAGAGGTTGCTGGCGATGTCGAGGGCGGGCGCGACGGCCAGATTCTGGTAGACCGTCTCGATTCCCTGCTTTCGGGCGTCGAGGGGCGATTTGAACTGGACCTGCCTGCCGTCGAGCCAGATGTCGCCTTCGTCGGGCTTGGCCGCTCCGGTCAGTGCTTTGATCAGGGAGGATTTTCCGGCGCCGTTGTCGCCGATCACCGCCAGGACCTCGCCGGGCAGCAGATCGAAGTCGCAGCCGTCCAGCGCGGTCACCGCTCCATACCGCTGGACCAGCCCGCGGGCTTTCAGCACCTGAGCGCCCGCGCGTACGGAGGTCATGTCGGGTGTCGTCATGCCTTCCACCTCTTCCGGGAGAGCTGGTCGACGGTCACCGCGAGGATCACCAGGATGCCGGTGATGAGGATCTGGTAGATCGAGGGGACGCCCATGAGCTGGAGGCCGTTGCGGATGATCCCGACGAGCAGCGCCCCGATCAGTGTCCCGACGACGAGGCCGCGCCCGCCGAACAGGGACGTCCCGCCGAGGACGACCGCGGTGATCGAGTCCAGGTTGTCGGTCTGTCCGGCTTTGGGGTCGCCGACGCCGGTGCGGGCGATGAGGAGCAGCGCCGCGATCCCGTAGATCGCTCCGGCGACGGTGTAGACGGTGAGCAGCCGCCGCTGCACCGGGATACCGGTGAGGCGGGCTGCTTCGGGGTCGTTGCCGACGGCGTACACGTGTTTGCCCCAGGCGGTCTGGCCCAGGACGTAGGCGAATGCCAGGAACAGCCCGATCATCAGGACCGATCCGTAGGTGACGTCGGTGCCGCCGAGGGGGAAGGTGTTGCCGAGTGCGGTGAGTGCCGAGGGCAGGCCGCTGATGGTCTGTTCTTCGGAGTAGATGTGGGTGAGGGCGAACGCCACGTTGAGGACGCCGAGGGTCACGATGAACGGCGGGAGTGAGATCTTCGTGACGAGGAGCCCGTTGATGAGGCCGAATCCGGCGCACACCGCGATGCCGGTGGCGATGGCGAGCAGCGGCGGCCAGCCCGCGTCCACGGCGAGTTTGGCCATGAGGACGCCGCCGAACGCCATGATCGCCCCGCAGGACAGGTCGATCCCTGCGGTGAGGATGATGAGGGTCTGGCCGATGGCCAGGGTGCCGACGACCATGACCTGCTGGATCACCAGGGCGAGGTTGCCGCCGGACAGGAACTTGTCGGACTGCATCGAGAAGAAGATGCAAGCGAGGAGAAGGGCCGCGACGGGCCCGAGCGTGGTGCCAGAAGGAACCGCGAGCCGCCGGAAGGCGGCTCGCGGTCGGTTGGCGACGGGGGACGTCACAGGGGTCAGCCCCAGCAGTTTTCGAGACCGAAAGCGGTGTCCTTGGCGTCGACGCCGTCGGCGGCCTGGTCGGTGACCAGGGTGACGCCGGTGTCGGT
>NZ_BAAGZI010000285.1:0-7909 GCF_054778695.1 Actinocorallia lasiicapitis | reverse complement strand
GTGACGCCGAGCGCCGCACCCTCGGCGACGGCCGATGCCACCTCGGAACCGGAGTCCATGACGCCACGCGCCGCACCCACGGCGACGGTCGGTGGCACGCCGGGACCGGCGTCCGGACGTCAGGGCGGCGGACGGGCTGCGCCGAAAGCCGCCGCCCGGCCGAAGGTCCGGGTGCGGGGCGACGTCGTCCGCGTCGTCGCGGGCGGGAAGGCCCTGTACACGTTGGAGGCGACCAATCTGGGGCCGTCGATGGCCCGTGACGTCACCATCAGCGATCTGCTGCCCGAGTATGTGTCCGTTCTGTCCGGGCCGTCCGGCTGCACGTGGTCGGGGCGGCGGATCAGGTGCACGCTCGGCGATCTCGACGTGGACGTCGTCCGCGCCCTGCGGTTCACGCTCCGTATCTCGCCCGCCGCCGAGGGCAGGACCCTCACCGCGCTGGGCCGGATCAGCACCACCACCGAGGAGACCGACCTCGACAACGACACGGCGGACGCGACGATCTTCGTCGACGGCGAGGCGAACCTGTCCGTCCGGAAGCACGGGCCCCGCCGGGTCAGGCCGGGACGGCCGTTCACCTACCGCCTCACCGTCGGCAACGCCGGGCCGTCCGACGCCCGCGACGCCCGGATCGTCGACCGGCTGCCCGCACGGCTGACGCTGGTGGGGCCGCTGCCGTCGGGCTGCACCCGGTCCGGCCGTCTGATCACCTGCGAGATCGGCCGGCTAGCCGCGGACGGCCGCCGCACCTTCACCTTCAGGGCCGCTCTCACCGGCGCCGCACGTTCCGGCGCGTCGCTCCGGAACACCGCGAAGGTCGTGAGCCTCACCAAGGACCCCGACCGGACTGACAACACCGACGGCACCGACGCCGAGATCGTCGTACCCGTTCCCCGGCCCACACCGCCGCCCCACGCGTCCCGCCCCGAACTCCCCGCGACCGGCTCCGACGCCCCCCTCCCGCTCCTCATCCACACCGCCCTGCTCCTCCTGGGCGCCGGCCTGATCACCACCCGCCTGACCGCCCGTCCCGGCCGTGCGGGCGCGTCACTCGGTCGATGACGGGCGGGACCGCTGCCGCGCGACGGCGGCGGTCCACACCTCGCGCGTCCAGGCCGGGGCCGCGCCGATCAGCGCGCCCGCGTAGACATACCCGACGATCGCGGCCGTCACCAGGAGCATTCCCAGGGCGTCGAGGCCGCCGATGTCGTCGGGGGCGTGGCTCGCCGTCGGATCGACCTCCTCGGGAACGAACAGCGCGCCGATCCCGAGCGTGATCGTGTAAAGCCCGGTGAACACGGCGATGATGAGCCAGGGAGCCAGCAGAAACGCGAACGGCGCGGCCGACGAACGCCGAAATCCGCCGACGATTCCCGCGGCCGCGATGATGACTCCGCTCCACAGAACGTACTGCGCCACCACGGCCGCGACCTCATTGTCGCTGTAGGGCGGCAGGCGCAGCAGATCCGCGAATTCCACCCCGCCGCCCTCCGGCAGCCCGAACGCCTCCGCCCTGACCGCGCGTCCCATGAAGTTCGCCAACGCGGTCGACAGGACCAGCCAGGCGACGATCACGACCCCGGTTCCGACGGCCGCGATCAGCGCGCCCGCCGCCATCGAAGGGCCGGTCGACGCGATCGTCCGGAGGGCCCGCCCGAGCCGTCCCGCGGTCCTGTGCCCGAGGACGACGGCGTCGATCCAGGCCTTGACCAGGAAGTAGACGGCGAAGAGCGTCGCGAGGACCCAGCCGGGACCGGAGAACTCCCGCAACTGCGCCACCAGCAGATCGTCTGGCTTGGGAATGCTGGAGAAATCCACTGTCCACCACCTACGAAGATCACCCATCGGCGGGGAACATAATCCCACGAACCGGACTCACTCCCGGGCCATTTCCCGAAACACCGGAGTCTCTGGAAAGCCGAATTCCCCGGCCGCGCGAAATGCGTTGAGGAGAAATCGCGCCGCGGGCCAGGCCGTGCCTTATGAGACTCGCGCGCAGGACCGAACATCCATAAGACACGCCCCCGCGAAGGTCCTCGCCTAGTCGGCGAGGGTGACGGTGAGGAGGTCGCCGGGTTGGCAGTCGAGGGCCTGGCAGAGGGCGGTGAGGGTGGTGAAGCGGATGGCCTTCGCGCGGCCGTTCTTCAGGATGGAGAGGTTGGCCTGGGTGATGCCGACGCGGTCGGCCAGCTCGGTGAGGGTGAGGCCCCGGGCGGCGAGGAGATGGTCGAGGTGGAGGACGACGCGGTCTTCTTCCGCCGGCATCAGACGACCGCCGCCAGATCGTCGCGGAGGGCGCAGCCGCGCTGAAAGACCTGGGCGAGGGCGAAGAACCCCAGGGCGAGGAGCAGCCAGCCGGGGGTCAGGTGCCAGGTGAAGGCCGTGCGGTCGGCGGCCTGGTCGGCGAGGGGGATCGTGGCGAGGGCTTCCAGGAGGCCGGCGGCCAGGCCCGTCAGGCTGAGGACGGCCAGCAGGCGGAGGCGGCGGACGGCGGTCCGGGTGAAGGGGTCGTCTCGGCGGGCGTCGCGGACCAGCAGGAGGAGGACCGCGAGGATCGCGGTGATGACCGTGAAGGTGGGGAGGGTGGCGGCCAGGTGCCAGGCGCACTGGGCCGGAGAAGGGTCGGTGAGCTGGACGGGAACGGTGGCGTCGTCGGCAAGGGGCCGTGTGGTGAGGCCGGAGGCGGGGACTTCGACGTCGATGGGCGCTCCGAACAGCGGCGGCAGGGCCGCGTGGAGGCCCAGGGCGACGACGGCGGCCACGGCCGTGGCGAGGGCGAGCTGTAGTTCCTTCAGCCAGTCGGCTTGAGATCCGCGCTTCACGGCACCCTCCTCTTTATCGATAATCAATATATCGATATTCGATGGAGGGAGGCGGGTTGTCAAGATGAGTAGGGCGTACTCAGGTGTGGCGATGGGGGGCTGCCTAGCGTCGGGGCATGGGCGCGTTGAGGTATCTGTGGGTCGTGGTCGTGCTGGTCGTGAGCGCGGCGTGCGGGAGTGGGGCCGGGAAGGATCCGGTGGATAACGGGGGTGGGGGGCCGCCGCCCGCCGGGCAGGGGCCGAAGGACGAGGACGACGGTCCCGGGTACTCGCCGTTCGAGCTGCCGGTCGGGGACACCTCGACGAACACGACGCCGGGGGCCGTCTACGATCTGATCGCCGCGCGGGACTGCGCGGGGGCACGGGCTCAGCTCGACCGGAACCAGAACGACCCCGAGCTGATCCCTTATAAGATCACTCCGGAGTTCACCCAGTTGCTGCGGGTCGGGATCGCGCTGTGCGCCGGGGATCCGGGGACGGCGCGGAGCCGGTTCTCCGGGGCCGTGAAACCGGACGAGCCGTGGTTCATGTGCGAGCTGTACCGGGCGTCGGCCGCGTCGCTGCAGAACCGGCCGAAAGCGGCGTTCGGGAGCTGTCCGGCAGCGCCCGCACCCGTCACCGAGACACCGGAGACGACGCCCGAGGTGACGCCCGAGTCGACTCCGGACGGGACGTCGGAGGACACGGCGACGCCCGCCGAGGCGCCCACCGGATGAGCGAGGCCGCGCCCGAGACCGCCGGGTCGCCGCTGCTGCGGTGGCTGGCGGCGGTCGTCGCCAACGCGACGGTCGTCACCGCGCTGCTCGTCTACTTCGGGTGGCAGCGCAGCGAGGTGATGGCGCGGCGGATCGGGATCGACGAGAGCATCCTCGGCATGAGCACGCGCGACTACGTGCTGCGGAGCGTCGGGCAGGTGCTGGCGCTGCTGCTGACGATCAGCCTCGCCGGTCTGCTCTGGCTGGCGCTGGACCGCCGGCTCGGCCGTGCCGTCGCGACACCGACCAGGACCGTCCGGATCGTCCTGGCGCTGCTCTCGCTGGCCTGGCTGATCCTGCCGGCGGCGGCCTGGGCGGCGGGGTTCGTGCCGGCAGTGCGGGCGCAGGCGTACGTCGCGCTGCCGTTCGCGCTGGGCGCGGGCGTGCTGCTGGCGTTCTACGCGGGACGACTGCGGGGGGCCGGGCCGCAGCCGCACGACGCCGCGCTGCGCGGGTGCGTGGCCGTGCTCGTCGGGGTGGCGCTGTTCGCGGGGACGTCCCGGTATGCGACTGTCCTCGGCGTCGAACTCGCCGACGCGATCAACCCGCGCGCCCTCACCAAGGTGACGGTCTACAGCCCCGTCCGGCTGCATCTCGGCGCGCCGGGCGTCGTCGAGTCGGCGCTCCCCAAGCCGGCCCCGAAACAGGAGAAACCGTATCTGTACCGGTACAGCGGGCTACGGCTGCTCGACCATGTCGGCGGCCGGTACTTCCTGATCTCCGACGTCTGGACGCGCCGCGACGGCACCGTCATGGTCGTCCCGGACGACTCCCCCGCCCGCCTCGAGTTCACCCACCGCTGAACGGTCAGTATGGGCGGTTCGCCGGGTTGATCCAGGCGGGCCTGGCGTCGTGGAGGAACCAGTGGGACGGCGACGGCAGCGGGTCGGGCATGGTCGACTTCCCGTGCCAGGGGTCGCTGAAGGCGGGGAGCCCGAGGACAGCGGCATGACGTCGGACCGCTTCGACCATCGGCGCCGGGCCGGAGACGACCACGTCGCAGGACGGGTGGACGGCCCGGGTCTTGATCAGTTCCAGCAGTGCGGGCGGCCGGCCCGGGACGACGAGGTCGACACGGAGCCAGTCATACGCCTGGTTGAGCGCGGCCAGCGACTGCCGGTCGTAGACGTCCTCCGGCGAGCGCGCGGCGACGATCAGGGTGGCGGGCTGCGGAGTGGAACGGTCCGCGAGCTCGATGATCAGCGATTTGATCGGGGCCCAGCCGGTGCCGCCCGCGACGGCGATCAGCGCGCGACCGGGCCGGGGGACGGTGAGCTCGCCCATCGGCGCGCCGAGCCTGAGCCGGTCGCCGGGGCGGACGTCGTCCACGAGAACCCCGCTGAGCAGCCCGGACGGCACCCGCCTGACGTGCAGTTCCAGCGTGCCGTCCGCGCGGGGCGGGTTCGCGATCGAATACGGCCGCCACACCTGCGGCGCGCGCGGTGAGCTGACACTGAGGAACTGGCCCGACCGGAACGGGTAGGGCCGGTCGGGGTGGACGGTCAGCACGGCGACGTCCGGGGTGCGGAGCTCGTGGAGCAGCACGTCGGCGTCCCACCAGGGCGGGACGCCGTCCCGTTCGGCCTCCGCCGCCGCCTCGATCATCACCGAGCTGATCACTTCGTAGGCGGCGAGCCAGTTCTTCTCGACCTCGCCCGTCCAGCGGGCGCCGCTGAAGTGGGCGAGGGTCGCGATCAGGCTCGCGCCGACGGCCGGATAGTGGTCGGGCAGCGCGCCGAACTTGCGGTGGTCGACGCCGAGTCCGCGCAGGTAGGCCGCCAGGGTGTCGACGTCGTGGGCGTGCGCGGCGGCGTGGCCGAGCGCGAGCAGCAGCCGCTCGTGCTGCTCACCCATGTCGTCAGGGAACAGGCCACGGACACCGGGGTGCGCGTGGAACAGGTGGCTGTAGAAGAAACGGGCCGCCTGCACGGCCCGCCGCTCGACTACTTCAAAGCTCTGCTTGATGACGGCGGGATCCACGGCGCGGAGGCTACCAGTCGGTAAACGTCCGGACATACCGATGAGTATCAATGCATATGCCCGAGGCATAGATAGACATCTCTGTTTTTTCGCGGTTGAGTGTGCTCCCATGCGAACATGGGTGAACAAGGCGCGAGCGATCGTCGTCGGAGCGGGACTGCTCCTCACGGCGGCCTCCCCCGCACAGGCGGCCGAGGTCGGACCGCCGACTTTGAACTACGGGTACGGGCTGAGCCAGGCCGCACCGGCCACGGGCAGCTCGACGAACTTCCTGCTGACCGTGAACACGGCGCAGGTCGCGTTGCCGCACGAGATTAAGATCATATTGCCGAGTGACTACTACGAGCAGCCGAACAAGCGCTACCCGGTGCTGTACTTCCTGCACGGTGCGGACAACCATCCGAGCGCCATCGACTTCCCGGCGCTGAACGACGCGTCCGAGATGATCACCGTCATTCCGGACGGCGGCAAGCGCGGCTGGTACTCCAACTGGCGCGACCAGAACACCGCCGCGGGACCCCAGAACTGGGAGAACTTCCACATCAACCAGGTGATCCCGTTCATTGACTCCAATCTCCGGACGATCGCCACGAAGAAGGCGCGTGCCGTCGCGGGCATCTCGATGGGCGGGTTCGGCGCACTGCACTACGCGCAGCTCCACCCTGACCTCTTCGATCAGGTCGGCACGCTCTCGGGTGACAACGACCTTTCCGCGGCGTCGATGGATCTGCGGTTCACCGCCGTCGCGACACTGACCAACGGGGTCGGCGCTTTCTGCACCAGCGGCGTCTGCAACTGGGGCCCGACCGTGTCGAGCGACGCCCTGTTCGGTTCGCCGTATCCGGTGTTCAACGTCGACTGGATGTGGAACGCCGCCAACCCGACCAACCCGGCCAACATCGAGAAGCTGCGCGGCAAGAGCGTGTCGATCTATGTGGGCAACGGCCGGGGCGACGTCACGGCCCTGGAGTTCTGGCTGGAGGCCGCCTCCCAGCGCCTCTCCAACGCCCTGAACGCGAAGAACATCCCCCACCACTTCGTGAACTACGGCGACGGCACGGGCTGGGGCGCCTGCCAGGGCCAGCACGACACCACGTGCTGGGCGCAGGACCTCGTCGACCTCGTCCCCCGACTCCAGCAGGGCTTCACCACTCCCTGACCCCCGCTGCCATGGTGAATGATGACGAACCATGACATCGGGAACATTTCTTCGGGCGCGATCGGCTGCGATCAGCGGCGGCGGCGCGGCCCTCCTCGCGGGCCTGCTGGCCGCCGCCGTCTACGGGATCGGGCTCGGGCTGGAGACCGGGTGGCGGTTCGGTCCGCGCGGTGGCGACATGGACTTCACGGGCTGGCCCTCCGCGATGGCCGGGCTCCTCTGCGGAGGGCTCGGCTTTCTCGCGTTCGGCTGGGGGTTCCTGAAGTGGACCCGGGTGCCGCGGCCGGGAGAGATCCTGCTCCCCGGGATCGTGTTCACCTTCATCGGGCTGTCCGGCCTCATCGAGCTGATGGAAGGCCCCTGGACGCTCGCGGTGGCGGGGCCGGTCGTCGCGGCGTTCAGCTTCGGGACCGTCACGGTGGGGCTCGACGATCACGCGCCGGGACGGTGGCGGGTCGCGGCGGCGGTTCTGCTGGCCGGGGTGATGGCGCCGGTGCCGCTCGTCGGGCTCTGAGGATTGCGGGGGGCCAGGGGCGGGGAACAAGGGGAGGATCCGGGTAGTGCCGACCTTTGGGGTGGAACGTGCAGAACTCCCGCGGTTCGACGTCTGGTGAGGCCGTGGAGTCGGAGGAGTTTCTCGACGCGACGATCCAGGGGGTCGTCGCCGATCTGCGGGCCGCGGCCGAAGGGGACGGACCGGTCGGACCGCCCGCGGCGCGGACCGTGCCGGACGGGCCGCGCGTCGTGGTGCGGTCACAGGAATGGCGGGGCGGACGCGAAGGGTACGCGGCGCAGTGGCGGGACGCGCTGGTCGCGGCCGTCGGCTGGCAGACCCTGCTGACCTCGATCGGGGCGCTGGCCGAAGCCGCGGGAGCGGGGGCCGCCGCCAAGTTCCGGGTGACGTCCGTGGTCGCGCGGCGGCTGATCGAACTGCTCGCCGCCGAGGGGGCGGCCGACGACGAGGAAGAGGTGCGGTTCACCTATCCGCTCTTCGCCGGATATGACGGGCTCGGGGTCGACCTCGAGGCGCGTCAGGTCTACGGGGCCGTGATCGGGCTGCGGGTCGGCGGGCGTCCCGGCGGGCTGGACGCCGTCGCGCCCGCCGTCCTGACGATCAGGACGCTGCTGCTGGACGCGCGGCGCGGCGGAGCGCCCGGGATCGTGGTCGAAGGGGACGGGCGGGAGCGCGGGTC
>NZ_BAAGZI010000284.1:0-7913 GCF_054778695.1 Actinocorallia lasiicapitis | reverse complement strand
CACCGGGTGCGGCGGCCGTCGTGGTGGCGCACGGTCGAGACGGCGGAGCTGGCGGGGGCACTGCGGGAGGCGCGGGGCGCCGTGCTCGTCGACGGGCTGGGCACGTGGCTGGCGGCCGTCATGGATCGGACCACGGCCTGGGAGGACCCTGCGGCCGTCCTGCCGCACTTCGCCGAGCTGGTGGACGCCTGGCGGCAGACCCCGGCCTGCGTCGTGGCCGTCACGGACGAGGTGGGGCTGTCGCTGGTGCCCGACCATCCGGCCGGACGGCTGTTCCGCGATCTGCTGGGGACCCTCAACCAGCGGCTGGCCGCCGAGTCCGAGGAGGTCGCGCTGGTCGTCGCGGGACGGGTGCTCGCACTGCCCTGATGACCGGACGATAAGGGCGATTCGCCCGTTACCCTCGGACCGTGAAGATCCCCGCCGGGTTGCGGCTCTCCTTCGGGCTGCTCAGCGTGTTCCCCGTCCGCTTCGCCGAGGCCGATCGGCGCACCTTCGGCGCGGCCATGGTGTGGGCTCCGGCCGTCGGAGCCGTCATCGGGCTCTGCCAGGGGCTGTTCGGGACCGGGCTGCGGTGGGCGGGCGCGAGCTGGCTGCTGGCCGCCGCGCTCTCCATCGGGCTGGGCGCGGTGCTGACCAGGGCCCTGCATCTGGACGGGCTCGCCGACGTCGCGGACGGGCTGGGCAGCCGCAAACCGCCCGAAGAGGCCCACGCCATAATGAAACGGTCCGACATCGGGCCGTTCGGGGTCGTCGCCCTCGTGCTCACCGTGCTGATCCAGACGGCGGCGCTGGCCTCGTCCCGGCACCAGCTCCTGGTGCTCGTGGTGGCGGCGGCGACGGCGCGGCTGGCGATCGTCTGGGCGTGCACGCCGGGCAACCGGGCGGCGCGGGCCGACGGGCTGGGCGCGAACGTCGCGCAGACCGTCCCGGTGGCGACCGCCGCGATCCTCAGCGCGGGGCTGCTAGCCGGCACCGCGCTGGTCACCCTGCTGTGGACCCGCGACGCCGAGACCGTCCTGCTGGTGACCCTCGCCCCGGCCGTCGCCGTCCTGGCGTGCGAGCTGTTCCGCCGCCACCTGGTCCGCAGATTCGACGGGATCACCGGCGACGTCCTGGGCTGTCTCGCCGAGACGGCGATGACCGTCACGCTGGTCATCGCCGTCCTCGGGTAGCGGGAGCCGTCAGGCGCGGCCCGCCGCCTTCTGGCTGCGCCGGCTCACCGAGTCGATGACGACCGCGGCGAGCAGCACCGCGCCGGTCACGATGAACTGCACCGAGTTGCCGACGCCCTGCAGCGCCATCCCGGACGCGATCGACTGGATCACCAGGGTGCCGAGGATCGCCGAGAAGGTCGAGCCGCGCCCGCCGAACAGGCTGGTGCCGCCGATGACGGCCGCGGCGATCGCCATCATCAGCACGGTGCCCTGGCCGGTCGACTGGCTCGCCGAGGAGATCCGCGACGCGAAGAACACACCGCCGACCGCCGCCATCCCGCCCGAGATCATGAAGACCGAGATCCGGATCCACGGGACGTTGATACCGGCCCTGCGCGCCGCCTCGATGTTGCCGCCGAGCGCGAACACGCTCCGCCCGTAGGTGGTGCGGCGCAGGACGAAGTCGCTGGCCACCACCACGATCAGGAAGATCAGCAGCGCGACCGGCAGGCCCTTGTACTGGTTGAGCACGAAGGCCGCGCCGAACGCGACGATCCCGAGGCCCGCGGTGCGGATCAGCAGGTCCGTGAGGGTCCGGCCCGGCACCCCGACGGCCTTGCGCCGCGCGTTGCCGACATAGGAGATCAGGAAGAACCCCACCGTGGCGACGGCCGCGAGCCCGTAGGCGGCGGCGAGCTGGCCGAAGTAGGAGCTGGTCAGCTTGGAGACCAGCCCGTTGTTGTCCAGGTTGATCGTGCCGTTCGGCCCCAGGATCTGGAGCTGGAGGCCGTTCCAGGCGAGCATTCCCGCCAGGGTGACCACGAACGACGGCACCCCGACCTTGGCGAAGAAGAAGCCGTGGACGGAGCCCAGCAGGGTCCCCACCAGCACTGCCGCGACGATCGCCGCGATCGGGTTCCACCCGTTGTTGACGTTCAGCACCGCCAGCACGGCCGAGCCGACGCCCGCGACCGAGCCGGCCGCCAGGTCGATCTCGCCGAGCAGCAGCACGAACACGATGCCGACGGAGATCATGCCGGTGGCGACGATGTCGATGCTGAGGTTCGACAGGTTCTGCGCCGACAGGAAGTTGCTGTTCAGGCTCTGGAAGATCACCCAGATGACGATCAGCCCGATGACCACGGGCAGCGAGCCCAGCTCACCGCCCTTGACCTTCCGGGTGAACTCGTGGAGATAGCCCTTCAGCCCCTCCTGGCTGACCGCCAGCCGCGGGTCGACCTGCGCCGCCTCGGCCGTCCGGTTGTCGGGCTCCGCGGGAGGCGGCTGCTCCGGCGCGGTGCTCATCGCTTCTCCCCTCTGGCCTGGCGGCGCGTCACCGCGTTGTCGGTCGCGCCCGTGATCGCCGAGATGATCTGCTCCTGCGTGGTCTCGGCCGTCGTGAAGAAGCCGTTGTTGTGGCCGAGCCGCAGCACCGCGACCTTGTCGGCGACGGCCCGCACGTCGACCATGTTGTGGCTGATCAGGATCACGCCGAGGCCCCGGTCGCGCAGCCGCTCCACCAGGTCCAGGACCTGCGCGGTCTGCTCGACGCCCAGGGCGGCCGTCGGCTCGTCCAGGATCACGATCTTCGGGTCGCCGAGCAGCGACCGGGAGATCGCGACGGTCTGCCGCTGGCCGCCCGACAGGGCCGCCACCGGGATCCGCACGCTCGGGATCTTGATGGAGAGCGTGTGGAGCAGCTCCGTCGCCCTGGCCTCCATCGCGATCTCGTCCAGGATCGAGAAGCGGCGCAGCTCCCGTCCGAGGAACAGGTTGGCCACCACGTCCAGGTTGTCGCAGAGCGCGAGGTCCTGGTAGACGGTCGCGACGCCAAGCTGCTGGGCGGCGGCCGGGCTGTTGATCGTGACCGGCCGCCCCTCCCACTTGATCTCGCCGCTGTCGGCGGGGCCGACCCCCGCGATCACCTTGATCAGCGTCGACTTGCCCGCGCCGTTGTCGCCGACGAGCGCCACGACCTCGCCTGCGTACACCTCCAGGTCCACATCGGTCAGCACCTGGACGGCGCCGAACCGCTTGCTGATTCCCCGCATCGCGAGGACCGGTTGCTCGGCCATGCCGACCTCCCCCCGTGAAAACCCCGGCCGTCAGCTGATGCCGGCGGCCTTGCAGGCGGCGGCGACCTGCGCCGTGCAGATCTCCTGGACCGTCCAGAACCCGTCCTTGACGACGGTGTCCTTGATGTTCGACTTGGTCACGACCTGCGGCGCGATGACCTGCGCGGGCACGTTGCTGACGGTCTGGTTGCCGGTCGCCGCCTTGCCGGAGCCGAGGTCGACGGCCATCTGCGCGGCGGCCTGGGCCTCCGGCTTGATCGGCTTGTAGATCGTCATGGTCTGGGTGCCGAGCAGGATCCGCTGGATGCCGGCGAGCTCGGCGTCCTGGCCCGTCAGCGGGGTGCCCTTGGCGACGCCCGCGTTCGACATCGACTTGGCGATACCGCCCGCCATGCCGTCGTTGGCCGAGTAGAAGCCGATCACCTTCTTGGCGCCCAGCGCGGTGATCGCGCCCTGCGCCTCGACCGCGGCCTTGTCCGGGCTCCAGTCGGGAGTGTCGTACTCCTTGCCGATGGTGACCTGGCCGTCGAGGACGCTGTGCGCGCCCTTCTTGAAGTCGGCGGCGTTCGGGTCGGTCGGCGAACCGTTGATCATGACGATCGGGCCGCGCTTGGCGTCGCCGCCGGCCTTCAGCGCGTCGAGCAGCGCCTGGCCCTGCTTCTTGCCGACCTCGACGTTGTCGAACGAGGTGTAGGCGTCGATCGGGCCCTGCGCGAGCCGGTCGTAGGCCACGACCTTGACGCCCTGGTTCTTCGCCTTGTTGACCGACGCGGCGATGGCCTTGGCGTCGACGGCGTCCAGGATCAGGACCTTGGCGCCGTTGGTCAGCATCGAGTCCACCTGCTGCTGCTGGAGGCTCGGGTCCTGGTTGGCGTTGACGTAGTCGACCGTGCAGTTCGGGCACAGCGACTTGATGTTCTCGGTGATGTACGGCCGGTCGAACTTCTCGTACCTGGCCGTCTTGGTCTCGGGCAGCAGCAGCCCGATCTTGAACCCTTCGGTGGCCGACCCCGTCGACCCCCCGGACGAGTCCCCCGACTCCTTCGCGCTCCCGCAAGCGACCGCGCCGAACGCCAGGGCGACCGACGCCCCTGCCGCCACCGCGACCTTCCCCATCTTCGAAACGCCCACGACACCTCCCCGTACGGCGACCAGCCCGATTCAGCCGATCATCGACCGCATACCCCCCAAGACCACCCATCCCCCCGCCCCCACCACTCCTCGCCCGCCCCATGGCCAATCCTTGACCGAGCCGGACGCGCGGGCCCCGCCTGGGGAAATTGCGGGGAATGCCCCAGATGGTCTACTCGGGACCGATCGGGGCAAGGCTTGATCGGAATAGGGAAAAACACCTCGTGGGTGCGACTAGAGTCGAGAGGCGTGACGACGAATCTGAGCATCACCCAGAACGACCCCGCCTCGCTTGACGTTGACGCCGTGGTCATCGGCACCGTCCCGGGGCCCGGGCTCGCGGTAGGGGCCGAAAGTGTCGACGCGGCGATGGACGGGCGGCTTCTCGAGGCGCTCAAGGCCGTCGGAGCGACCGGCAAGCCCGGCGAAGTGGTCAAACTGCCGACCCTCGGAGCGATCACCGCCCCGACCGTGGTCGCGGTGGGCCTCGGTGAGAACCCCGACGCCGAAGGGCTGCGCCGCGCGGCCGGAGCCGCCGTGCGCTCGCTGGCCGGGAAGGCGAAGGTCGCCGTCGCGCTGCCCGCCGCCACCACCGAGGCCGCCGGGGACGTGGCCACCGGCGCGCTGCTGGGCAACTACTCCTTCACCCGCTACCGGACCGGCGAGCAGACCGAACTCGTCGCCGACCTCGTGCTGGTGACCTCCGCCGACGCCACCGCGGCCGTCGAGCGGGCCGAGACCCTGGCCGGTTCGATCGCCCTGGTCCGCGACCTGGTCAACACCCCGCCGTCGCACCTCATCCCCGAAGACCTCGCCGACGTCGCCGAGCGGGTCGCCGCCGAGTCCGGGCTGCAGATCGAAGTGCTGGACGAGAAGGCCCTCGTGGACGGCGGCTACGGCGGCATCGTCGGCGTCGGGCAGGGTTCGGTGAACCCGCCGCGGCTGGTCCGGCTCGCCTACAGCCACCCGCAGGCCACCAAGACCGTCGTCTTCGTCGGCAAGGGCATCACCTTCGACACCGGCGGCCTGTCCCTCAAGCCCGCCGACGCCATGGACTGGATGAAGTCCGACATGGGCGGCGCGGCCGCGGTCCTGGGCTCGCTCCAGTCGATCGCCGCGCTCAAGCCCAAGGTCAACGTGATCGGCTACCTGACCATCGCCGAGAACATGCCGTCGGGCACCGCCCAGCGGCCGTCCGACGTGATCACGATCTACGGCGGCAAGACCGTCGAGGTGCTCAACACCGACGCCGAAGGCCGCCTCGTCATGGCCGACGCCCTCGTGCGCTCCGCCGAGGACCGTCCCGACCTGCTCGTGGACGTCGCGACCCTGACCGGCGCCCAGCTCGTCGCGCTCGGCACCCGCACCACCGGGATCATGGCCAACTCCGACGAGGTCCGCGAAGGCGTCGTCGCCGCCGCCGACCGCGCGGGCGAGGCGTCCTGGGGGATGCCGCTCCCCGAGGAGCTGCGCAAGGGCCTCGACTCCCCCGTCGCCGACATCGCCAACATCAGCGGCGACCGGTGGGGCGGCATGTTGACCGCGGGCGTCTTCCTCAAGGAGTTCGTGCCGGACGGCGTGCGCTGGGCCCACCTGGACATCGCGGGCCCGTCCTTCCACAAGGGCGAACCGTACGGCTACACCCCCAAGGGCGGCACCGGCGCCGCCACCCGCACCCTGGTCCAGATCGCCGAGGACGTCGCCGCCGGGCGGCTGTGACCGTCGTCATCCCGATCCACGGACCTACTCGTCAGTACAAGTGAAAAGATTGTCCTACCTGGCATTTCTCTGTGCAGGCGTGGGATAGATCAGCGTAGATCAGCTAAAGGAGCTCCAGTGGCGAACAAGGGCCCGTACGACATCGTCGTGCTCGGTGGCGGAAGCGGCGGATACGCCTGCGCCATCCGCGCCGCCGAGTTGGGCAAGCGCGTCGCTCTGATTGAGAAGGACCCCCAGGTCGGCGGGACCTGCCTCAACCGCGGGTGCGTCCCGACCAAGGCGCTGCTGCACGCCGCCGAGGTCGCGGACGAGACGAAGGAAGCCGCGTCGCTCGGCGTCAAGGCGACCTTCGACGGCATCGACGGCCCCGCCGTCCTCGCCTACAAGAACAAGATCGTCAACACGACGGTCAAGGGACTCACCGGCCTGATCAAGTCCCACGGCA
This sequence comes from Actinocorallia lasiicapitis, assembly GCF_054778695.1. Lineage (NCBI taxonomy): Bacteria > Bacillati > Actinomycetota > Actinomycetes > Streptosporangiales > Thermomonosporaceae > Actinocorallia > Actinocorallia lasiicapitis. The sequence goes on along the minus strand of NZ_BAAGZI010000284.1, from coordinate 1,386 downwards.
TCGAGATCATCGAGGGCTACGGCCGAGTGATCTCCCCCAACGCCGTCCAGGTCGGCGAGGACGTCTACGAGACCGCCAACATCGTGCTCGCGACCGGCTCCGTGCCCAAGTCGCTGCCCGGCCTCGAGATCGACGGCGACCGGGTCATCTCCTCCGACCACGCGCTCGACATGGACCGCGTCCCCGCCTCCGTGGTGATCCTCGGCGGCGGCGTCATCGGCGTCGAGTTCGCGTCGGTCTGGCGCTCCTTCGGCGCCGAGGTGACCATCGTCGAAGGGCTCCCGCACCTGCTGCCGCTGGAGGAGGAATCCTCCTCCAAGCGCCTCGAGCGGGCCTTCCGCAAGCGCGGCATCAAGTTCGAGCTCGGCGTGTTCTTCGAGAGCGTCAAGACCACCGACACCGGGATCTCGGTGTCGCTGGCCAACGGCAAGACCATCGACGCGGAACTGCTGCTCGTCGCCGTCGGCCGCGGGCCCGTCTCGCAGGGCCTCGGCTTCGAGGAGATCGGCGTCCAGGTCGACCGCGGCTATGTGATCGTCAACGAGTACTGCCAGACGACCGTCCCCGGCGTCTACGCGGTCGGCGACCTCATCCCGACCCTCCAGCTCGCGCACGTCGGCTTCGCCGAGGGCATCCTGGTCGCCGAGAAGATCGCCGGGCTCAACCCGACCCCGATCGACTACGACGGCGTCCCGCGCATCACCTACTCCAACCCCGAGGTCGCCTCGGTGGGCATCACGTCCGCCAAGGCCAAGGAGCTCGGGTTCGAGATCACCGAGGTCACCTACGACCTGGCCGGCAACCCCAAGAGCAAGATCCTGGGCACGCAGGGCGAAGTCAAGATGATCGCTCAGAAGGACGGCCCGATCCTCGGCGTGCACATGGTGGGCGCACGGATCGGCGAACTGGTCACCGAAGGCCAGCTTCTGTACAACTGGGAGGCCCTCCCCTCCGAGGTCGCGCAGCTCATCCACGCGCACCCCACCCAGTCCGAGGCGGTCGGCGAAGCAGCACTCGCCCTCGCCGGCAAGCCCTTGCACACCCATGGCTGAATCCAGCCGATCTACAAGGAGTCGCTGAGAACCATGCCGGTCTCCGTAACCATGCCCCAGCTCGGTGAGAGCGTTACCGAGGGCACCGTCACCCGTTGGCTGAAGAAGGAGGGCGAGACCGTCGAGGTCGACGAGCCGCTCCTCGAAGTGTCGACCGACAAGGTCGACACCGAGATCCCTTCGCCGGCCGCGGGTGTGCTGACCAGCATCACCGTCGCCGAGGACGAGACCGTCGAGGTCGGCGCGCAGCTTGCGATCATCTCCGAGGCGGGTGAGGCCCCGGCTCCTGCGGCGGCCCCTGCGGCCGCTCCGGCGCCCGCGCCCGAACCCGCCC
>NZ_BAAGZI010000283.1:0-7957 GCF_054778695.1 Actinocorallia lasiicapitis | reverse complement strand
GTCGAACACCGCGACCGGCAGCGCCAGCAGCCGTTCCCGTGCGTGCAGCACCCGGAGCGAGTCGGGGACGGGCGCGTCGCGGCCGTGCCTGCGGTCGATGGCGTGCCGGAACAGGTCGCCCTGGGCCGGGGTCGCGGCCTTCGGGTGGGTCAGTTCCAGCACGTCGCCGAAGCGGAACGCGCCCGTGTCGTACTTGAGGAGGGAGCGCTCGGTGTAGAGGCGCACGACGGCGTCGGCGACACCGCGCTTGACGGGCTGGGGCAGCCGGCGCCCGTACCGCGACGTCCAGTAGCCGAGCAGTTCGCCCGGCTCGTCGGCCCGCTGGAGGACGGAGCCGACGAGCTGCCGGTTCTCCCCGTGCAGTCCGGCGCGGAGCCGTGCCATGACCCCTTCTGCCGCGACGACGATCGCCGCGGACCGCATTCCGGCATCGCCGCGCAGCCAGCCGGCGAACCGGACGAGCCAGCCGGGATCGCCGAGCGCGACCACGCCGACGAGGGTCCGGAACCGGGCTTCGCGTGCGTCGGCCGTCTCGTAGAACGAGGCGTCGCCCATGGCGGAGACCGCGAGCAGGAACAGTTCGCCCTTGGCCTCCCTGCGGTATCCCGTGCCGCCTTCGTGGGTGCGGTCCGCCGGAATGTCCAGGGTGGCGACGATGGGGCTGATCGGGGTGACGGCACGGTTGTACTTGGACATGGCGGTTCTCCGGAATTGGCTGCGGAAAAGAGAGAAGACCTGCCCGAGATCGAAGCGGCGACGGTACAAGATGCTCTGCCACTGAGCTACCGGCGCCTTGAGCGCCGGACGGGAATCGAACCCGCGTCCTTCCCATTAAAAGTGGAAGTAACCGTTGCCTGCGCACCGGGCAGGTCTTGTTCTTGGAGGGCTATCCGAGCTGTTTCAGATTCCGCATGACTTGAACTCTGCCCCATTCCGAAAAGGGGCGCAAAGGGTTTTCTCAGGGGACCAGGACGATCTTTCCGGTGGTGCGGCCCGAGGCGATGAGCTCGTGGGCGCGGGCCGCGTCGGCCAGGGGCACCTCCGCCTGGACGACGGGCCTGACGCCCGGCGTCCCGGTGAGGGCGCGCAGGTCGTGGGCGGACGGCCGGACCGAGACGACCTCGAACCTGATGCCGAGCTCGGCGGCGCGTTCCGGGCTGAAGCCCAGGTCGTAGCCTACGAAGCCGAGCAGCAGCCCGCCGGGGCGGAGCGTCGCGGCGGACCGTTCGGCGTGCTCGCCGCCGAGCAGGTCGACCACCACGTCGACGTCCTTGAGGTCGGTGTAGTCCTGGGTGGTGTAGTCGATCAGTTCGTCGGCGCCGAGCTCCTTGAGCAAGGCGTGCTTGCCCGCCGACGCGGTGCCGATGACGTGGGCGCCGCGCGCCTTCGCGAGCTGGACGGCCAGATGCCCGACCCCGCCCGCGGCCCGGTGGACGAGCACCCGCTGGCCGGGCCGGACGTCCGCGATCCCGACCAGCGCCTGCCAGGCCGTCAGCCCGGCCAGCGGCAGCGCGCCCGCCTCGGCGAAGCTCCAGCCGTCCGGCTTGCGGGCGAGTTCGTTCTCGCCGACCAGGACGTACTCGGCGGCGGTGTTGCCGAGCGCGGGGAAGCCGACCAGGGCGAGGACCGCGTCGCCTGGGGCGAACTGGGAGATGCCGGGCGCGACGGCTTCGACGGTTCCGGCGACGTCCCAGCCGAGCGTCAGTGGCACCTGGAGCCCGAACAGGCTCTGCGCGCGGACGACCGTGTCGACGAAGTTGACGCCCGCGGCGGCGACCTTGACGAGGACCTGCCCGTAGCCGGGGACGGGCTTGTCGACCTCGGCGAGCTCCAGGACGGACGGGTCGCCGAACTGCTTCTGAGTGACGATGCGCATGGCGGTGATTCCTTCTCCTCGGTGGTGATCACATCCTGCGCCGAGGAGGTATCGTTTCGAAAGAAGGCACCTTCTAGGAATATAGGTACCCCGTGGATACCAGGCTTGACCAGCAGCGCATCAGGTACGACGCCAACGCCTACCTCGCGCAGTGCGCGTCACGGACCGTCCTGGTGGCGATCGCCGACAAGTGGACGTGCCTGCTCGTCGACGCGCTCGGCACCGGGCCGATCCGGTTCGGGGAGCTGAAGCGGCGGATCGGCGGGATCACCCAGAAGTCGCTGACGTCGACGCTGCGCGCCCTGGAGCGCGACGGGATGGTGATCCGGACGGTCTATCCGACGATCCCGCCGAAGGTCGAGTACGAGCTGAGCGCGCTGGGGATGAGCGTCCGGGAGCTGATGAGCGAGCTGCGGGTCTGGTCGGAGCAGCACGTCGACGAGATCCTGCTGGCGCGTGAGGCCTACGACCTGCGGGCGGAACGCGACGTCGAACCGGTGCGGACTCCGGACGTCACCCGCTGAGGAAATGCCGAAAGGGCGGCCCCCCGGAAATGAGGAGCCGCCCTTTCGTGAAAGCGTCAGGACTTAGAAGTCCATGCCGCCCCCGTCGGGCATACCCGCAGGCGCCGGGTTCTTCTCCGGCTTCTCGGCGATGACGGCCTCAGTGGTGAGGAAGAGGGCCGCGATGGACGCCGCGTTCTGCAGAGCGGAACGGGTGACCTTCGCCGGGTCGATGATGCCGGTGGCGAACATGTCCACGTACTCGCCGGTCGCGGCGTTGAGGCCGTGACCCGCGGGCAGGTTGCGGACCTTCTCCACCACGACGCCGCCCTCAAGGCCGGCGTTGATGGCGATCTGCTTGATCGGCTCCTCGAGCGCCTTCTTGACGATCGCGGCACCGGTGGCCTCGTCGCCCGAAAGGTCGAGCTTGTCGAACGCGCCGACGGACGCCTGGATCAGCGCCACGCCACCGCCGGGGACGATGCCCTCTTCGACGGCCGCCTTCGCGTTGCGAACGGCGTCCTCGATGCGGTGCTTGCGCTCCTTGAGCTCGACCTCGGTCGCGGCACCCGCCTTGATGACGGCGACGCCACCGGCGAGCTTGGCCAGACGCTCCTGGAGCTTCTCGCGGTCGTAGTCGGAGTCGGTGTTGTCGATCTCGGTGCGGATCTGGTTGACCCGGCCCGCGATGTCGTCGGCGTTGCCGGCGCCCTCGACGATCGTGGTCTCGTCCTTGGCGATGACGACCTTGCGGGCGCGGCCCAGCTGGTCGAGGGTCACCGAGTCGAGCTTGAGACCGATCTCCTCGGAGATGACCTGGCCGCCGGTCAGCACGGCGATGTCGCCGAGCATGGCCTTGCGGCGGTCACCGAAGCCCGGAGCCTTGACGGCGACGGACTTGAAGATCCCGCGAATCTTGTTGACGACCAGGGTGGCCAGGGCCTCGCCCTCGACGTCCTCGGCGATGATCAGCAGCGGCTTGCCGGCCTGCATGACCTGCTCGAGCACCGGCAGGAGGTCCTTGTTGGAGGACGCCTTGCCCTGAACGATCAGGATGTACGGGTCTTCGAGGACCGCTTCCATCCGCTCGGGGTCGGTGACGAAGTACGGCGAGATGTAGCCCTTGTCGAAGCGCATACCCTCGGTGAGCTCGAGCTCGAGACCGAAAGCGTTGCTCTCCTCGACGGTGATGACGCCTTCCTTGCCGACCTTGTCCATCGCCTCGGCGATGAGCGCACCGATCTCGGTGTCGGCGGCGGAGATGGAGGCGGTCGACGCGATCTGCGCCTTGGTCTCGACGTCCTTGGACAGCAGCGAAAGCTGCTCGGAGACGGCGGCGACGGCGGCCTCGATGCCCTTCTTCAGGGACATCGGGTTGGCGCCGGCGGCCACGTTCCGCAGACCCTCACGGACCAGAGCCTGCGCGAGGACCGTGGCGGTCGTCGTACCGTCACCGGCGACGTCGTCGGTCTTCTTCGCGACTTCCTTGACCAGCTCGGCCCCGATCTTCTCCCACGGGTCCTCGAGCTCGATCTCCTTGGCGATGGAGACACCATCGTTGGTGATCGTCGGCGCGCCCCACTTCTTCTCAAGGACGACATTGCGGCCCTTCGGGCCCAGCGTGACCTTGACGGCGTCGGCGAGCTGGTTCATGCCACGCTCGAGACCGCGCCGGGCCTCCTCGTTGAACGCGATCATCTTGGCAGCCATAGGCTCCAGATCCTCCTTCAGAGTGGATGCGGAACATGGCGGATCGGTACGACGCCCGCGACGGACGGCCAACCCCTCGAGCAGGCCCCATGTAAGACCCCTCAGGCGCAGACCTCATCGACCCGACCCAGTAACAAGTTCGTTTATCACTCTCCCTAGGAGAGTGCCAGTCCCTGTTTAGCACTCTACCCACCCGAGTGCAAGCGCCCCCTCCCCCACCAGCAAACAAACCCCCCACCCACCCCCAACCCCCCTGACCAGCCCATCCAACCCAAACCCCCACGCCACACCCAAGCCGGGCACTAGGATGCAGCGTCATCCCGCGAGATCGTGCTCGTCGTCGCGATCGGGCGCACCAAGCTCGTCAAACAGCCGCTCGAACCTGGCGGACGCGTTGAAGATGATCGCGCGCACCCCACTGCGAAGCAGCCCGTACTCCATCAACGCCTCTCGGAGCGCTTCGACCATCATTCCGCTGGCGACCCCGAACGGCAGCGAGTGCTCACGCGCGTCCCCAGCAGGCCCCACTCCTGCGGCCCGTTCCTCTATCTGCCGCTGACGCGCGAGCTGTTCCGCCAGCGGAGGACCGAAGACCCCCATCGGAAGGGTCATCGCCAACCCGGCACCCAGCTCCGCGTCACTCAGCCGCCTCCGCCGGACGGCCATCAGATCACCCGGCCGCCCATCCGACCTGAACCCGTGCCAGAAACGCCACTGGGGGTACTCGGCCACCAGGGCGGGAAGCTCGTCAGCGACGCTCATCGCCGGGCTCCTCGGGCACCCGCGCCGCGCTTCGATCAAGGCGTTCGATGAAGGCGAGAAGCGCCTCCGCCGCCTTGTCCGTCTCGACCTCGGGGCACCTCTGGTCTACCGGACGCCAGGCGTACTCACCGGACTCCGTGACGAAGACGTTCACGACGGTGCCCGCACTCGACCTCACCGTCAGCCGGGGCACGGCGTCGCTCATCTCCACCCGGATGCCCGTGCGGACGATCTGTCGGCAAAGCCTCGCCAGTCGTCCGGTTTGTTCCGCGTGCTCCATGAGGTCCCTTCGCTCGCTTGGAAACGGCGCCGGGCCGTCCCGCAGGGTGGCCCCCAGATGCCGATGACCTCAGCCTCGCGAAACAGAAGGGCCACTTGAAGGTCTCATGAAGGACGAAGCAAGGACGCTATAAGGACTTTTCCCATAGATCATCGTCGATATGTCCTCTAGAAGTCCCTTCTGGGTTAGAGTCGGCTCAGGAACCGGATGGAGGAACGTCCCATGTCTCGTCCCGCAGGCAACACCAAGCTGAAGGCCGCCAGGCAGCACGCTGGATTCGCTTCGCAGCAGGCCCTCGCAGATGCCCTGACCCGAGCGGCTCCGCAGCTGGGTTTGGGCGGCATGGACGTCAGCGCCCGTCAGATCCGCCGCTGGGAGTCGGCTACGCCTCCGTGGCCTCGCGCAGATCATCAGCGTCTTCTGGTCCATGTGCTTCAGCGCCCCGTCGAAGATCTAGGCTTCACCGCTCCTTGGACGGTCGGCACAGGCCGGCCCGCTGGCGTCCATGTCCCTGGACAGACGCCGACCGGTTCCGCGCTCCCGCTCCCCAAGGCGTCGGGCTCGGTACAACCGCTCACCGTCGGGGCCGACTTCGCCGCGATCACAACGGCCTATCGTCGTCTCTATTGGAGCGTCCAGCCCGCACAGATCCATGCCGCGGTCGTCGAGCACACCCGCTTGGGCACCCAGCTTCTCTCCGAGACCACCGGGGTCTCCCGCCGCATCCTGGCGACGGCGCTCGCCGAGTCTCTGCTTCTGGTCGGCCGCATCGAGTTCTTCGATCTCCGCCAGCCGGACGAAGCAGACGCCGCTCTGGTCCGCGCCCTCCAGGCAGCCGGTGAAGCAGACGACCCGCTCCTGGGTGCCGCGATCCTCGCCCACGCGGCTTTCGTGCCCGGCTGGGCCGGACGTCGCGACGAATCCGCCGAACGGATGCGCGCCGCCCGCACCTACGCCCGCCGAGGCACCGCCACGGGCGAATTCCTCGCCTGGCTGGACGCTGTCGAGGCCGAGAACGAGACCCGTTGCGGCCACCCCCGCGAAGCCCTCCGTCTGATCGAACACGGCGAGCAGATCATCACCGAAGCGAACGGCCACGCCGACCCCGCCTGGTTCGATTGGTTCTCACCAGTCCGCCTGGCGGCTTTCAAAGGCAACACCCAGTTGAAGGCGGGTCATCTCCCCCAGGCCCGAACAACGCTGCTCGAAGTGCTGGACGGCCTCCCGCAGGAGAGCAGCAAGCAACGCGTGGTCGTCCTCGGCGATCTGGCCGCCGTCGCAGCAGCCCAGAATCTGCCCGAGGAAGCCTGCACCCACGCCGAAGAGGCTCTGAGTCAACTGGCTCGCACCTGGTACGCCACCGGCATGGAACGCATCTCCGACGTCCGCCGAGCTCTCCAGCCCTGGGCCGACCAGGAATGCGTCCAGCGCCTGGACGACCGTCTTTACGGCTGGCAGAACACCCTCAGCGCTCTCCAGCGTTAAACGCCTCCACCAGCCCCGGAAGCTCGGCCAGCGACTCGATCCGCATCGTCGGAACGCTCACCGCTTCCGGTTCCTCCCACTGAATATGTGCCCACGGCCCTCGCCGAATCAACGCCGTCCGCAACCCCATCGCCACCGCAGGCCTGATGTCGTTGTCGAGCCGATCTCCCACATACAAGATCTCGTGCGCCTCCACCGGCGCCGCCTCCACCACACACCGGAAAAACTCCGTGTCCGGCTTCGAGTACCCCCAGTCATCCGACGTCGCGATCAGATCCGTCGGCAACCCCAACCCCCGCAGAATCCCCCCAGCCCGCACCGTCTGGTTTCCCGCGATCCCCACCCAAAGCCCATCAGCCCGAAGCTTGCTCAACGACCCCCGCACGTCCGGGTACAGGTCATCTTCCCCGAACCACTCAGGCTGGCCGGCCTCCGCCCGCCGCTCCCTCTCCTCAGCCAGGTCAAACCCAGGCCGGAACACCTGAAACGTCTCCCGATAGTCCAGCCCCCGAGCAATCACAGCCCCGAACACCGCCGCGAACGTATGCCGAGACGCCCCCAGCCAGTCAGCCCACGTCCCATACTCCCGAGTCTCATCAACCAGACACTCGCCAACATCGAACACCACTGCACGAATCGCCACACTCACCACCCTACGGGCGCATTAGCTCTCGCCTATAAGGGGCTATCTCGCATAAGGGGGCTATCTCGTCGCTCAGCTCACGGACCTGACTCTGCGGGCACCACAAATGGGCACAGCAGCCCGCCTACAACGGCAGGATTTCATCTCAGCTCTCATCTCTCTGCTGGTTGGGCGTTTTCGGATGTGGCGCCTGCGTGACGGGCGGTGTTTGCGACCTCGACTAGGAATCGGGTCAGTTCGGCAGCGGGGATCGTCACATCGCCGGCTGCCCACGCCTCACACGGGCGCTCCAAGTCCTCGTCGGGGATGACGACGCCGACGACGAGGCCTTGGGTGCTGCTCATCCTCGTCAGCTCGACGCTCCAGGCTCCTTCGGACACCACATATGAGGAGATCAGCTCATAGACCGCGCCGTCTTGTCCCTGGGAGTAGTTCACCTGGGCATCCTTTCAGCGAGCCGCTATCGCGGGATGCCTGCCTCCGGATCGGCTGATTGAGTCCGTCTGTTCGCAGGCAGGGCGCTTCCGGGTGCGGAGGATGCCACTCATCCGCTGGCCCATGAGCTGTCAGCCGTGCCCCGCCTAGCAGCCAGCCCACGGGACCGCTTGCTCCGCTCAGTCCAGGCTCTACACGCCGGGACTGCCCTCCCCCCTGTGGGCTTGGTGGGGAGTTTGCGGGGTTGGGGGGCAGGTGGGAGG
>NZ_BAAGZI010000282.1:0-7997 GCF_054778695.1 Actinocorallia lasiicapitis | reverse complement strand
GCCTCGCCTCCGCCGAACCGCGCGGCGTGCGGACCGCCGCCGCCCTCGCGGACTGGGCGGCCGGAGCGCTCAAGCCGGCCGGCAGCGCCGAAGCCCTCGCCGAGATCGTGCTCTTCGCCGACGGCATGACGGAGACCGAACGTGAGATCCGTCTCCGTCACGCCGGCTGCGCCCGCGTCTAGCGCCCGCGCGACCCGTTGGGCGGCTCCTTGTCGAAAGGGGTGACGAGGATTAGGTTAGGCTCACCTTAGTAAGTGCAGCCTAAACTGAAAGGCCCCCATGTCCTCTGCCGGGCAGCACGTCCACGATCTCGTCGGCATCGGTTTCGGGCCGTCCAACCTCGCGCTCGCCATCGCGCTCGCCGAGCACGGGACACAGAGCGGCGAGGCGGTCGACGGGGTGACCCCCGTCTCCGTCGACGGGACGGTCGAGTATCTGGACGTCGTCTCGGTCTCGGGCGGCGAGACCACCGTGCGCCGCGCCCGCAATGTGGTGATCGCGTGTGGTCTGGTGCCGGTGCTGCCCGAGGGCGTCACCGGCGGCGAGCGGGTCTGGCACAGCGAGGACCTGCTGCGGCGGCTCCCCGGCCTCGAGGCGCCCCGCCGCGTCGTCGTGGTCGGCGCGGGGCAGAGCGCCGCCGAGGTCGCGGGCCACCTGCACACCGAGTTCCCCGAGACCGAGGTCTGCGCGGTGTTCGCCAAGTACGGCTACACGCCCGCCGACGACAGCTCCTTCGCCAACCGGATCTTCGACCCGGCCGCCGTCGACCATTTCTTCACCGCGCCCGACGAGGTCAAGGGGCTGCTCCGCGACTACCACTCCTCCACCAACTACTCCGTCGTCGACCTCGACCTGATCGACGAGCTGTACCGCCGCCACTACCAGGAGAAGGTGCAGGGCAAGGAGCGGCTGCGGATCCTCAACGCGTCCCGGCTGCTGGACGTCGCGGTCGACGGCGAAGGCGTCAAGGCGACGGTCCGGTTCCTGCCGACCGGCGAGGAGACCGTCCTGGACGCCGACCTCGTCGTCTACTGCACCGGCTACCGCCCCGGCGACCCGCTGCGGCTGCTCGGCGAGGCGGCCGAGCACTGCGAACGGCTCGCCGACGGCTCCGCGCGGATCGACCGCGACTACCGGATCGTCACCGTGCCGTCGATGCGGGCCGGCGTGTACGTGCAGGGCGCGACCGAGCACTCCCACGGCATCACCTCCACCCTGCTGTCGAACACGGCGGTGCGGGTCGGGGAGATCGTCGGTTCGATCGTCGCGCGCGGCCGCACCCTCGCGGGCTGACGGCCGGGACGCGTGATGCTCGACGCTCCGGTCACCGGGTCGAAGGTCCTGAAGCGGACCCTGGCCCGCAACGCCCGGCGGCTCACCGCCGGGACAGCGCTGATCAGCGCGCACCAGATCTGTGAGGCGACCGTCCCGATTCTCATCGGCGTGATCGTCGACCGGGCCGTCGCGCCCGGCGACGGCCGCGCCCTGGTCGGCTGGCTGGTCGCGCTGGCACTGCTGTTCACCACGCTGACCCTGGTCTACCGGTTCGGCGCGCGGACCCTGATGCGCGCCATCGCCCACGAGGCGCACCTGCTGCGGCTCGAACTCGCCCGCAAGATCATGCATCCGCGGGGGATCGACACCGACCTGCGCGCCGGTGACCTGCTGACGGTCTCCTCCAGCGACGCCGACAACACCTCCCACCTGCTCGACTCGGTGCCGCGCGGGGTGGGCGCGATCGTCGCGACGGCCGTCTGCTCGGCCGCCCTGCTCTTCATCGACGTCCCGCTGGGCCTCGCCGTGCTGGTCGCGACCCCGCTGGTGCTGGCCGCCCTGCACCTGGCGACGCCCCGGATCACCCGGCGGATCGCCGAACAGCAGGAGAGGGCCGGTGAGGCCGCCTCGCTGGCGACCTACCTGGTCAGCGGGGTCCGTCCGCTGCGCGGGATCGGCGCCGCGCGGGCCGCCTCGGAGCGGTACCGCGAGGTCAGCCGCGCGTCACTGGCCGCCCATCTGCGGGCGGCCCGCACCCAGGCCGTCTACCTGGGGGTGTCGTCGGCTTCCGGCGCGCTGCTGGCGTGCGGGGTCGCGGTGTTCGCGGGCTGGGCGGCGCTGACCGGCCGGATCACCGTCGGCGAGTTCCTGACGGTGATCGGGCTCGCCCAGTTCCTGATGGAGCCGGTCGGGCTGCTCGCTGAGATCCCCGGCTGGATCGCGGGGGCGCGCGCGTCCGCCGACCGGGTCGCCAAGGTCGTCGGAGCGCCGCTGCTGCTGCCCGACGACACCGACGCGGCCACTCTGCCCGAAGGCCCGGCCGGACTGGAGGTCCGCGAGCTCAGCTACGGGAGCCTCCAGGGCGTCACCCTGGCGGCCCGTCCCGGCGAGTTCGTGGGGATCGTCGCGCACCGCGCCTGCGACGCCGACGCCCTGATCGGCGTGCTGTCCGGCCGGGTCTCACCCGGCGACCACACCGGACGGGTCCTGCTGGCCGGGCTGCCGCTGACCGGGATCAGGCTTGAGGACGCCCGGCGGGTGCTGCTCGTCGAACCGCACCGCACCGACCTGTTCGAAGGCACCCTGGCCGCCAACCTCAGCCCCGACGGCCCACCCGACCTGGCGCTACTCGCCGAGGCACTGACGGCCGCCGCCGCCGACGAGGTCGTCGCCGCCCACCCCACCGGCCTCGACCACACGATCGTCGAGCGGGGAGCCAGCCTGTCGGGCGGCCAGCGCCAGCGCACCGCACTGTCCCGCGCCCTCCTGGCGCGCCCACCGATCCTGGTGCTACACGACCCCACCACGGCCGTCGACGCCGTCACCGAACACACCATCGCCCGCGGCATCCGTTCGCTACGCCACCCCCCGAACGGCCCCGCCCACCACACCACCCTCATCATCACCAGCAGCCCAGCCCTCCTGTCAGTCACCGACCGCGTCCTCATCATCGCCGACGGCCAGCTCATCGCCGACGCCACCCACACCACCCTCGCCGCCACCAACCCCGACTACCGCCAAGCGGTCCTGAGATGACCGAACCGTCCGAAGTCCGGTTCGTCGCCGCCGATGCCAACCACGCGGACCTTGCCGCCGCCGACCTCGACTACCGTCAGGCGGTTCTGAGATGACCGAAGCGTCGGAAGGCCGGGTCGTTGCCGCCGCCATCCACGCCGGCCTCGCCGCTGCCGATCCCGACTACCGTCAGGGGGTTCTGAGATGACCGAACCGTCCGACGGCTCGCTGCTGCCGATCGCCGACGGGGCGACGACCTGGCGCTGGCTGGGCGGGGAACTGCGGGAGCGGAAGGCCGCCGTCGCGGGCATCCTGCTGGCCGGGACAGCGGGTGCGGCCCCGGCCGTCGCGCCGCCCTACGTGCTCGGCGTGCTCGTGGACCGGGTGCGCGGCGGGGCCCCGGAATCGGTGATCGTGGGGGTGGCCGTCGCGATCGTCGCGGCGGCGGTGCTCGGGGCGCTCGCCACGGCCGTCACCTCTTATCTGGTGGCGCGGCTCGGCGGGCAGATCCTCGCGGTGCTGCGGGAGCGGACCGTGGCGCGGGCGCTGCGGCTGCCCGTCCCCACCCTGGAGAAGCTCGGCAAGGGCGAGCTGCTGTCGCGGGTCGGGGCCGACGTCGGGGAGGTCGGCAAGGCCGTCTCCGACGTGATCCCTGCCGTGATCTCGGCGGTGCTGCTGGGCGCGCTGAGCCTGGCCGCGATGGCGGGGCTCGACTGGCGGCTCGGGCTCGCCGGGGCCGTCGCGGTGCCGCTGTACGTGATCGCGCTCCGCTGGTATCTGCCGCGCGCCAGCCCGCGGTACGCCGTGCAGCGCCAGAAGGTGGCGTTCTCCTCACAGCGGCTGGTCGAGACCATGCAGGGCGCCAGGACCGTCCGCGCCTACCGGCTGGAGGAACGGCACCTCGCCGCGATCGACGCCGCGTCCGCGGACTCCCGCGACGTGTCGGTCTGGGTGTTCGACCTGTTCACGCGATTCGTCGGCCGGGTCAACAGGGCGGAGTGGGTGGGGCTCACCTCGCTGCTGGTCGCCGGGTTCTTCCTGGTGAAGCACACCCCGGTCACCGTCGGTGAGGCGGCCGCAGCCGCCGTGCTGTTCCACCGGCTGTTCAACCCGATCGGGATGCTGCTGTTCGTCTTCGACGAGGTGCAGGCCGCGGGCGCGAGCCTCGCCCGGCTCGTCGGGGTCGTGGGGATGCCCGAGGAGCCGAGCCCCGCGAAGACCGCCGCGGTCCCCGCCGACGCGGGGCTCGACCTGCGCGCGGTCCGGTTCAGCTACGGCGACGGCGCCGAGGTGCTGCACGGCGTGGACCTGCACGTGCCGGCCGGCCAGCGGGTCGCGCTGCTCGGCGCGACGGGCGCGGGCAAGTCGACACTCGCCGCCATCGCGGCCGGTTCCCTGCACCCCGACTCCGGCGCGGTCCTGGCGGGCGGGGTGCCGCTGCTCGGCCTCGCCCACCCACGCGACCAGGTGGCGATCATCACCCAGGAGACCCACGTGTTCGCCGGACCACTACTCCAGGACCTCCTACTGGCCCGCCCCGACGCCTCCACAGACGAGATATCCGCCGCCCTGGACCTGGTCGGCGCACACCAGTGGACAAAGGACCTACCCAACGGCCTCGACACCATCGTCGGCGAAGGCGGCCACGACCTGACATCCGCACAATCCCAGCAACTCGCCCTAGCCCGCCTGGTGCTGGCCGACCCACCCATCGCCATCCTCGACGAGGCCACCGCCGAGGCAGGCAGCCTAGGCGCACGAACCCTGGAAGACTCCGCGACGGCCGCCACCCACGGCCGCACCACCCTGATCGTCGCCCACCGCCTGACCCAAGCCGTAACAGCAGACCGAATCGTGCTCCTAGACCACGGCCAGATCCTAGAAGAGGGCACCCACGAAACCCTGATCGCCGCCGCCGGCCAATACGCCCACCTATGGTCAGCATGGACAAACCGCACCGCCTCCTCGGAGATCAAGTTAGCTCAGCCCAACCCAACGACGCACGACCCCGCCGTTGAAGTCCCGGACAGCGAAGCGACGCCCTCACGGCCCCCCACGCCGACCTCATCGCCCAAACCCACCACAGGCCTCACCAGCTCCACCACTAAGATCCCCGCCATCGGCAACTTCCAGAACAAGGACACCTACTCCCTCGATCGGTATTCGCCCGTGGTCACCGGTCGCTTGTAGTCGGTCCCTTTCGCTGATTGGCGCTTATTGATGGAAGAATTCTGGGAAGTCATCGGCACTAATCTGCTTCGGGATGAGGCAGGCTTGAAAACGGCACTCGCGGGGGTCTCTCGAAGGCTGGAAGGGTTGTACCCTTACGAGCTGATCGATTTCTCGAGGCGCCTGAGTGAAGTTCTTTATCTGATAGATAGAAGAGACTTCGCCAGCATTCCGGTTGATTTGGGCGGCGGCCGTATTTATGAACAGACGTCTGATCATTTCCTCTACGCGCGCTGCGCTTGTGTACTTTCGGGGATGGTCGAATATGAGGAAGTAGCCCTATCGGGGGCAGGCTTCGATCGTTACGTCCATCCATTTGCTCAGACTGCCGAAAGTCTCCTGTATCTGGCCCCGGCAGCTTATGAGCAAAAGATCGGTGGTGGACTGCGCCTGCCGGTGCCTCCTTTCCCAATCGAAAGCGGGTCAAATCCAGAAGGGTGGGCGAGTTAGAGCGAGTCGCAGGTTGTTCACGGCCCGAAGCGTGGCTGATAGGGCAGTGACCGTTCCTTCGGCGGCCAATGTTCGGCCGCGAAGCGCCTTGCGCAAACGTCGGGGACGTGGAAGGTCGGCCTAATCAGCTCCAAGGGCGGACAAGGCGACCCGATCAGCACTAGATCGCCACGGCATTCCCCGAGTAGGCATAGCGCCGTACGCTAGCCTGGGAGTGATAGGACGCGGGTTCTTTGCGCCCATCACTCCCGGCATTCCGGGACAGGCTCGAATCCTGACAGGTCAGGTGGAGTGACTAAGATGATCGAGATGGTTCTTGAGTCAGTAGACTTCGATACGGTTACTGGTAGACCGTGGGACCGCAAGGCTGGTGAGGGTCTGTCGGAGGTCGACCTCCACTACTACCTATTTCGTTCATCCATCACCTTCCGGATCGGGAGCAAGGTATTCCTCGATCGATCGCAAGCATTTCCGCTTTTTGATTTCCTGGCCAGTATTGCCAAGCTGATTGGCGCGCTTTCTATTGATTCGGCATTTTCAATTACCTTCACCGAATCTGCAGAATATATCGAGTTTCGACCATCCGGGGACAAGGTTTTGGTTTACTCAAGTCTGGATTTGGACACGGCGGAAGTGGAAATTGTGGAGCTGGTGCCTGTGCTGGTCGACTTTCTCAAGAAGGGGAGAAGGATTATTTTGGGCGAGGTTCCCGGAATATCAGAATAATCCAAGCTACGGGAAGATTAGCGGGGGATCCTGGACGGACTATGGCGATGAAGGCCATGGCGGGGAATCCAGAGCAGATGCTGGAGGAGCTTAACAAGGGTAGGGGTTCCTGGTGATCTTGATTCCAAAGGTACTCGCTCAATTGCTTCGCGATGTAGGTGAAGATCAAGCGCGGCTGATCGCACTTGACTATGCGAGGCATGCAGTGGAGGCGGGGCAGGGCTTGCTTGACCCTCACGTCGCCGCAGTCGCGCTCAGTTATCTGAATGAGGCTGGGCGATTGATATCCGGAGAAGGCGCCATCCATGAGTTGGCGGCTGCTCACAGGGATTTTCATCAGATAGGGGATATCGGCCAGCTGGATCGCGAAATCCTTCAGGTCGTCCGAATTTCTGTGACTGTCGCGTGTCAAAGGGAGTTGGAGTCCGGTGGCGTGGTGATGTATTTGCGCTACCGTCCGAAAATTTCGGTAGTCGCTAAGAGTGCCCAAGCGGTGGTTGTGCGCATAAAAATGGGCGATAGAGGGAAATCTGAGGATCGATGGAGGTGTGAGATCTGGTCAGAGGCGAGATGGCAATTGATACACCTTTTGGAGGTGGTGCCAATTCCCCACTTAAACGGTTAATATGCCATCCTTTTCCACGGCTTTGTCAATTCGACCCGCCACTACAAACAACCACCGTCACCTACAACCTGACCATCACCGGTCTTCATACCTACTATGTGCTGGCAGGGTCCACTCCCGTCCTCGTCCACAACTGCGGCGAGACGATGGACTTCGCGCATGGGACTACCTCAACCCACGCCGATAACATCGCTGCTAATGGGTTGAGCGGGGAAGCTGCCCAAGCGGCTTCCCATGGCGGATCGGTGGGGCAGCCGGGAAACCTGTTCACTTATCGGGTAAATCCTGGAGATAGCGACATACTTAGTGCTGCCGCAACCTTCGGCGGTAGTCGGACTGGTCCTGGCGAGAGCCCGTCGCTGATCATTTTCCAAATGTGCAAGTGCCAGTACGATCGCCTTACGGCAGCCGGGGACATCACGACGCGTGTCACCGACGAGGTCAGCGGGCGGGTGGAGCACATTTTCGGCCCTGGTGCCATGCCCTCCCTTAAGCAGATCTACAGGAGGGACTTTTGATGGATGGGTCAAGCGGATACGACGAATCCATGCCCCAGGTTGAAGAGCATGTGGAGAAGTATCAGAGAGCACTCGCAAGAGTCCGGGCTACCCATCGCGGCCGTCCAGTGGAGGATGTTCGTGACGCTCTCTCGGCTGCATTCAGAGAGGAAGGCGTAGACGTCTGGGCTGAAGTCGCGGACGATGCTGCTCGCCTAATTGCCAACGAGGAATAGCGGCACCAGCGATCGCGGGGTCTGGAGACCAGCCCCGCCCCGTTGAGCGGCGGAGGGCTTCGGAGGATGCTCACGAGCATTCCTGTTGCCGTCAGCGTTGCCGTCATCGCCGGAGGCCGGTTATAGGACTCCTACAACCGGCCTCCGGACGTTCCGGAGCCGAGCGGCTGCGGCGGGTCGGCCCCGGAGGGGCCGGAGCCCGGCGCGGGCCGCGCGGGTGTCGGC
>NZ_BAAGZI010000281.1:0-8009 GCF_054778695.1 Actinocorallia lasiicapitis | reverse complement strand
TCCCGGCGGCCGAGGCGCGGGCGTGGCTGGTCCGGCACCGGCCCGGGCTGCGGGCCGCCGTCGAGGCGGCCGCCGCGGCGGGACTCGACCGGGAGGCCGTCGAGCTGGTGGAGGCGCAGTGGGCGCTCTGCTTCCAGCTCAAGTTCCACGAGCACTGGCATGACGTGCACGTCCTCGGGATCGAGGCGGCGGAACGGCTGGGCGATCTGCGGCTGCTGGCCAGGCTCCGCGTCCAGCTCGGGTTTCTGGAGCTGGAGCTGGGCCGCACCGACGCGGCGGGCGAGCTGTTCCGGGCCGCCGCCGAAGCCGATCGGCGGGCGGGGCATGAGCGCGGCCAGGCCACGGCCGTCGAATCGCTCGGCCTGCTCAAGCTGCGGCTGAGCGGCGCGGAACGTCCGCCGTACGTCGCGGTGTCGGCGGCCGACGCGGCGGAGGCGCACGCCTTGCTGACCGAGAACCTGCGGCTGAACCTGTCGCTGTCGGAGGCCGACGACGATCCGCGCGCCGTCGCCCTGGCGTGGCGGCACCTGGGGCGCTCCGCGAGCATCCTCGGCGAGCCCGCCGAGGAGCATTTCGCCCGCGCCGTCGCCTATTTCGCCGCCCACGACCCCTACAACCACGGCAAGACCCTCCTTGACCTGGCCGTCGCCCGCCTCCGCGCCGGCACGTCCGCCGAGGCCCGCGCCACCCTCCTGGAGGCGCTTCCCCTCCTGGAACCCCACCCGATCGAACGCGCCGCCGCCCTCGAAGCCCTGTCCTTCGCCGCCGAATCCACCGGCGACCTCCCCGAAGCGGCCCGCCACCAGGAATCCGCCGTGGCCCTCCTCACCGCCGCCGCCCACCCCAACCTCCCCGCCGCCCAAGCCCGCCTCACCACCCTCAGCTGACCCCACCCCACCCGGCCGCCCAGACCCAGTGAGTTCAGCGCGCTCCCTGACCCGCCGGGCCGGCGCGAGGGGTGGTTAGGAGGGGTGGAGGGGGAGGGTGGTGAGGGGGTGGCCAGAGGTGAGCCAGGTGTGGGCGGCGGAGGCGGCTAGGGCGGGGTCGGGGTGGGGGGTGAGGGCCTGGGAGTCGTGGGTGGTGAGGAGGGTGCCGTGGGGGTGGGGGGTGGCGGCCAGGACGGCGGCGGGGTGGGAGGCGAGGAGTGCGGTGGGGTCGGTGGCGGGGTCGGGGGAGTGGAGGACGTCGGCGAGGTTGAGGAGGCGGCGTTCGCGTTCCGTGGTGGAGACCGAGAGGTGGAAGCCGGGCAGGCGGCGGTGGAGGGAGACGGGGGCGGGGCGGCGGTCGAAGGTGAAGGCGCGGCCGTCCCAGCGGGCCGAGACGAGGGCCGCGGTCGGGGGCGATCCCTCGGTGACGGGGGTGGGGAGGCGGTCGCAGACCGGCGGGAAGGGGGGTTCGGGGAGGGAGAGGAGACGGTAGATCTCGGTGCGGAGCAGGGCGGCGGAGCGTCCGGGATGGGCGGTGACGCTCGACGTCACCTTCGCGTGGACGCCCGGGACGTGAGCGGACAGCGCCTGGTCGATTTGCGGACGGAGCGGGGCGTTCCGGGCAAGTGACGGGGCGGTGCGGCCCAGCTCGGCGACGGGGGAGGCCGGGTCCACGGAGTGGTGGGGGAACGCCGACAGCAGGACGGGACGGTCCAGGGCGGCGGCGTAGAACGTCACGGAGCCGTGGTCGCCGACGACCAGATCGGCGGCGATCAGACCGGCGCGCCAGCCTTCGTGCGGCGGGAACAGCAGCAGGCCCGAGCGGAGCGCGGCGGAAAGCCACGAGCGGATCTGGCGGGGGCCGTGGCCGTTCCAGATGTTGGGGTGCAGGGCGGCGGCCACCCGGTAGCGGTCCATCGGGAGTTCCGCGAGCAGATCGGCGATCAGGTCGGGACGGGTGCCGTAGAGCGATTCGGCGCCCCACGTGGAACTGACCAGGATCAGTTTCTCGGCGTCGGTGACGCCCAGGGAGCGGCGGAGTTCGGCCCGGTCGTCGACGGACGCGAGGATGCGGTCGTAGCAGGGATCGCCCGCGACGACCGCAGCGGGCACGGCTTCGGGGCAGTCGCGTGCCAGCCGGGCGAGCTGCTCGGGATGCGACAGGACGATCGAGTCGGCGACCGGCGCGCCCTCATGCAGCAGCCATTCGGGGCCGAGCCCGAAGACCGGCTGTCCGGTGTCCGGTGTCCGGTGTCCGGTGTCCGGTGTCCGGTGTCCGGTGTCCGGTGTCCGGTGTCCGGTGTCGCCAGCTTCTTATTGTATCCCATTCCATGGGAAAGGGAAATGGTTCTGCATGGCAATTCATAAAGCTCGCCGCCATAGCTGGTGGTGATGGCGAGATCTGCGGAGAGGGCGCGGGCTTGGTCCCACGGAATGGTGATAGCGCCGAGGAAGTGGAGGTGTTCGGCGACGTCGTGGGTGAAGACGGAGGAGCGCGTCCAGGTGTACACGACTTGGACGCGGGGGTCGTCGTCGAAGACGGTGACGACGTCGAGCAGCCTGGTCAGCGAGGTGATGTTGTGGACGACGGCGAGCACGGTCCGGTCGGGGGTGACGGTGCGCCAGCGGTGGGCTTCGTCGCCGACGGGGACGCCGGCCCAGTCCGCCTTCATGCCCCTCCCGTTTCGGCTTCCATCAAGGAGCTGCGAATACTACCGAATCCCGGCAAATGCACCAGCCCCCGTCCTCCGGGCACACCGGGGCGCGCACCCCCCGCCCCGAAATGCGTAGGGGCTACTCATCCGCGCGCCCGCCCGGGCGGGGATCGTGGGCGGCGACCAGCGATCCGAACGGAGAAGGAGGCCGCGATGGCCGAG
This sequence comes from Actinocorallia lasiicapitis, assembly GCF_054778695.1. Lineage (NCBI taxonomy): Bacteria > Bacillati > Actinomycetota > Actinomycetes > Streptosporangiales > Thermomonosporaceae > Actinocorallia > Actinocorallia lasiicapitis. The sequence goes on along the minus strand of NZ_BAAGZI010000281.1, from coordinate 5,206 downwards.
CTGTGGCTGCCGGGCGCCGAACGCCAGGAGCAGAGCAACGGAGGCACCATGAAAGGCGGCCCGCCGCGCGCCGTCTGGCACATCACCTGGGACGAGCTCGACGCCGACGGGCACGGCCCCGGCTTCGGCAACGTCCTCTCGTTCCTGAAGCGCGCCGAGTTCTGCCCGCACCTGATGTGGGACCCGTGGACGGGCCGGATCGTCCAGTTCTACCCGGCGACGACCAGCGCCCGGGCGCTCCGCCATGACGCGGGCACCGTCGAGACCAACCGGATGGGCTCCCGCTGCCTCCAGATCGAGATCTACTTCAGCCCCGACGTGGTCCGCGACGGCCGCAAGCACGCGACGGTCGCCGACACCCCCGCCAAGGGCCTCGACCAGATCCTCGCCTGGCTCCGCTCCTGGGACGTCCCGGACGCCTGGCCCGCGGGCGTCCCTGAGTGGACGGGCAACCAGCGCTCGGCGACCGTCTGGCGGACGAAAGCAGGCCACTACGGTCACGGCCACGTCCCCGGCAACACCCACACCGATCCCGGCCCGCTGCCGCGCGCGGCCCTGTTCGCGGCGGGCGGGCTCCACCCGGCGCCGCCCCATCCCCGCACGCTCCGGCTGGCCGACCCTCCGCTCCGCGGCTCCGACGTCAAGGCGCTCCAGCGCGCCCTCAACACCCACGGCGCCCACCTCACCGCCGACGGGATCTTCGGCCGCGCCACCGATCAGGCCGTCCGGGCCTTCCAGCGCTCCGCCCAGCTGACGCCCGACGGCATCGTCGGCCCCGCCACCCGTCGAGCCCTGTCGCTCGCCTGACCCCCGGTCCGCCCGCCACGCTGTTGGATTCTGTGGGAAAATGCGGGATCAGGGTCGGGGAAGGGGATACGGGTGTTGGCTGGGGAGCGGCAGCGGTCGATCGTCGAGCTGGTGGGCCGGGACGGCGCGGTGAAGGTCGGCGAGCTGGTCGAGCGGTTCGGGGTCTCGGACATGACCATCCGGCGGGATCTCGAACTGCTCGCCGAGCGCGGGCTGCTGGTGAAGGTGCACGGGGGAGCGACCGCCGTCGCGCCGTCGTCCGCCGCGGAGCCGGGTTTCGGGGCCAAGTCGGCGGTTCAGCAGGCCGAGAAGGAGGCGATCGCGGAGCGCGCCGCGCAGCTCCTCGCGCCGGGCGGGTCGATCGCGCTGTCCGGCGGGACGACCACCCACGCGCTGGCCCGCCGGCTGGTCGACGTGGAGCGGCTCGCGGTCGTCACCAACTCGATCCCCGTCGCCGACGTCTTCCACGCGAACGGCCGCGCCGACCAGACCGTCGTGCTGACCGGCGGCCTCCGCACCCCCTCCGACGCCCTGGTCGGCCCGCTCGCGGTGGCGGCGATCCGCTCCCTCAACGTCGACCTGCTGTTCCTGGGCGTCCACGGGATGAGCGTCCGCGCCGGTTTCACGACGCCGAACCTCCTCGAAGCCGAGACCGACCGCGCCCTGTTCACCGCCGCAGCCCGCCGCGTCGTCCTGGCCGACCACACCAAATGGGAGACGATCGGCATCTCCACCATCGCGGCCCTCGCCGACCCCGAAGCGCTCATCACCGACCGGTCCCTGCCCCAGGACGCCCTGTCCATCCTCACCGACCACGTCCGCAGCCTGATCCTCGCCTGATCGGAGGCGGAGGGTCAGCGCGCGTCCCGGAGGGCGGCGGCGGCCGCTTCGGGCCGGACGTCGTTGACGAAGGCCCCGGCGGACGACTCGCTGGACGCGAGGTGCTTGAGCCGGTCGGCGGAGCGGCGGGGCGTGAAGATCTGGACGTAGAAGTGGTCGAGGACGTCGCGGTGCCGGGTGGGCGCCTGGTGCCAGCACGCCATGTACGGGCTCGGGGCCGGGAAGAGGCTTGCGAAGCGGCGCAGGACGTCGCCGTACAGGGACATCAGTTCGGCGCGGTCGGCGGCGGTGAGCGCGGCGAGGTCTCCGGCGCAGAAGCGGGGCGCGAGATGCACCTCGTAGGGCCAGCGGGCCGCCTCGGGGACGAACGCGACGAAATGCTCGGTGGCGGCGACGACCCGGCCGGCGGCGGATTCGCGGGCGACGATCGAGCAGAGCAGGCAGCCGCGGCCGGCGGCCCGGTGGGCGCGCGCCGAGTCCAGGACGGCGGCCTGGGTCGGCGGGAGGTAAGGGTAGGCGTAGATCTGGCCGTGCGGGTGGGAGAGGGTCGCGCCGATCTCCGCGCCGCGGTTCTCGAAGACGAAGACGGATTCGACCTCGGGCAGCGCGGACAGCCGGGCGGTGCGGTCCGCCCAGGCCCCGCCGACGGTCGACAGCCGCTCGTCGCTCAGCCCGGCCGTGGCCAGATCGTGGTCGTCGGAGAAGCAGACGACCTCGCACCGCCCGCCGACGGGCCCGCCCAGCGAGGGGAACCGGTTCTCGAACACGACGACGTCGTAGGCCGGTTCGGGGATCTCGGTGGCGGGGGAGCCGGGCCTGGTCGGGCAGAGCGGGCAGTCGGCGGCCTGGGTGGAGACGGTCCTGACCTGCCGGTGCGCCGCGATCAGCACCGGCTGGCCGGTCAGCGGGTCATGCCGCAGTTCCGCGCCCGGTGTGAACGGTTCGAGCTCCCGGCCGTCGGGGGCGGCGTGCTCCCGGCCGGGCCGGTCGTCGTAGTAGGCGAGCTCCCGGCCGTCGGCGAGCCGGGTGGGGAACGGGTGGATGCCGGCGGGCGCCGCTGCGTCGAATCTCAACATGATCCTAGAGAAGCTCAGGTGGATTGCTGTTCGAATATGTTGATTCAAACATATCAGGTGTCTCACCCGACAGCCCGGTCCATACTGGTCTAGACAGGTTGACAGCGGTCTAGACCGGTCCTACCGTTCTGGTCGTGGAAATCGTCATCGTCAAGGACAAGGCCGCGCAGGGCGAGCTCGTCGCGCAGGCCGTCGCCAGGCTCGTGGCGGCCAAGCCCGACGCGCTGCTGGGCGTGGCCACCGGCTCGACCCCGCTGCCCGTCTACGAGGCCCTGGGCGCGCTGGTCGCCGAAGGCTCCCTGGACGTCGCGAAGCTCCGTGTCTGCCAGCTCGACGAGTACGTCGGCCTGCCCGTGGGCCACCCGGAGTCCTACCGGGAGGTCGTCCGCAGGGAGGTCGTGGAGAAGCTGGGCCTGCCCGCCGGCTCGTTCCTCGGCCCGGACGGCTCGGCCGACGACATCGTCGCGGCCTGCGCCGCCTACGAGCGGGTCCTGGCCGACGCGGGCGGTGTCGACCTGCAGATCCTCGGGGTCGGCACGGACGGCCACATCGGTTTCAACGAGCCGTGCTCGTCGCTGGCGTCCCGCACCCGGATCAAGACCCTCACCGAGCAGACCAGGATCGACAACGCCCGTTTCTTCGACGACGACCTGGCCCAGGTGCCCCGGCACGTGATCACGCAGGGGATCGGCACCATCCTGGAGGCCCGCCACCTGGTGCTGCTGGCCACCGGCGAGGGCAAGGCCGAGGCCGTCGCGGCGACCGTCGAGGGCCCGCTGTCGGCGCTGGTCCCGGCGTCCGCGCTCCAGCTCCACCCGCACGCGACCGTCGTGGTCGACGAGGCCGCGGCCTCGCGCCTCAAGCTCGCGTCCTACTTCAAGGCGACCTACGCCGACAAGCCGGTCTGGCAGGGCCTGTAACACACCTGCTCGCCCTTGGGGGGGTGTCACGGTAAGGAGGCGGTCCTTCGGGCCCGCCTCCTTACCGTTTGCGGAGTGCCCTTTGCACGGGGTGGGGATTTCGGTTCGCACGCCCGGGGACGATCTCCTGTCGAGAAGATCATTTTCCGGGGGGTGTGGGCGTATGAGGAAGATCGCCGTCGGGTTCGCCATCGCGGTCGTCGCCGTGCTGGCGGCGGTCGGCATGGGGCTGTTCATGGTGGTCGTCGGGGTGTCGGACGTCAATCTCATGCCGTCGGGCCATCAGTTCGAGCAGGACGAGACGGCCGCCTCGAAGGCGTACAGGTTCGCCGTCCCGCCGCTCGACCAGCGGCGCGCGGTCAACCGCGGCGAGGTCTACCCGCACGACTGCGCGAAGGAGAAGTGCGTCGCGCTCACCTTCGACGACGGTCCGGTCCGGGGCACCGCCAAGGTCCTGGACGCCCTGAAGCAGGAGAACGTCAAGGCCACCTTCTTCGTCCTCGGCGAGAACGTCCGCGAGCATCCCGACATGCTCCGCCGCGAGATCGCCGAGGGCCACGAGATCGGCAACCACACCTGGGACCACCGTGATCTGTCCCGGATGACGACCGCGCAGATCCGCGGCGAGATCCAGCGGACCAGCGCGCTGATCCAGCGGGTGGGCGGGGTGACGCCGAAGGTGATGCGCGCTCCGTACGGCGCGTCGAGCAAGCGCGTCGCGAAGGTCGCGGAGGCTTACGGCCTGCCCCAGGTCCTGTGGGCCGTGGATCCGCAGGACTGGCGCGAGCACCGTCCGGCGGCCGTCGCCCACGGGGTGCTGAAGGACGTCCAGCCCGGTCAGATCGTGCTGATGCATGACATTCAGCCGGGAACCGTCAAGGCGGTCCCGCAGATTCTGCGGAGCCTGAAGAAGCAGGGCTATGTCTTCGTGACGGTCACCCAGCTCCTCGCCAGCCGGGTGACGGTCCCCGGCGGAGAGTACCGTGAGATTCTCACTGTGGAAGAGGCGGTCTATTAAGGTCGGCCTTACTCCTAAGGACAGTTAATTGTCGCTTTGTGTGTCTAATACTTGCCTTTGTTATGTTCCCCGCTGACGATGAGGCTTCCGTGAAAATCTCGGGGGCGTGACGGCTGGGGCGGTGAGTCATGGTGCGGTCGTTTCCGTATGCGGTGACCGGTGTGGCGGCGGTGGTGGCGGAGCCGACGCCCATCGACGAATGGGCCAGACGGGCGCGCATCCCGTACCGCAACCGACCAGGACGGGTCCTCACCGGACCCGAGATCACCCGGATCATGGGCGTCGAGGGGAAGAGCTGGGACCCCGTCCTGTTCGCCACGCTCGACCCGGCGATCGGCGCGGCACGGCAGGCGCTGCGCGTCGCGGGCCTGGCCGCCGAGGAGATCGACACCTTCCTCACGGCCACCTCGATCCCCTACGAGCCGACCATGGACGCCGACGCCATGCGGATCGCGGCCGAGCTGGGGCTGCGCCCCGACGTGATCCCGGTCGGCCTTGCCTCCGGCTGCGCGGGGCTGGCCAGGGCGGCGGCGCTGCTGGCCGGG
>NZ_BAAGZI010000280.1:0-8095 GCF_054778695.1 Actinocorallia lasiicapitis | reverse complement strand
GCCCCGGAGGGTCGCGCAGCACCTTCAGCGCCACCGTCCGCCGCGACGACTCCTGCCGGGCGCGGAGCACGTCGGCCGACGAGCCGCGCCCCGCCGCGCCCTCGACGACGAAACCGGGGACCTCGACGGTGCGGGCGCCTTCGCTCAAGAGGCCTCGATCACGTCGGCGACGACCACCGTCAGATTCTCGGCCAGCCGGGGCCGCGCCGTCTCGATCAGCGCGTGGACGGCCGGTTCGGTGGTGCCGCCCGGAATCGGCAGCGACGAGGTGTTCGCGGCGAGCGCGCTGTGGATGTCGTCGGCCGTCACCTCGGCGAGGCCGCGCGTGCCGAACAGCAGCCTGTCACCGGGGTGCACCTCCAGCGGCAGCGGCGCGACGACCACGTCGGGCGAGCCGTCCAGCAGCGCCGACGACTCCACCGAGCAGCCGCCCGCCCAGGTCTCGGGGATCCGCGCGGCGGTGCGGGCGGCGGCCAGGGTCACCAGATGGAGATCGCCCTCACGGAACAGGTAGAGCCGCGAATCGCCGACGCTCAGCCACACCAGGTGCTCGGCGCCCAGGAAGGCGGCCAGCAGCGTGGTACCCATGCCGAGCAGCGGCGGGGCCTGCGCGCCGCGCAGCCGCAGCTCCTCGTTGGCGGCCAGCGCGGCCGACGCGAGGGTTCCCGGTTCGCTTTCGAGGCGGCGCACGTGATCGACGGCCAGGGCGCTGGCGACGTCACCGAAGGGCGCGTCGTCCACGCCATCGGCGACCGCGAGCACACGCGGGCCGACATGGAAGGAGTCACAGTTGCGTTCGCGGCGCGGACCGGTATCCGTATAGGCGACCGAGCGGAGTGCTAGGGACACGGCCCCAGCGTGCCACGAGCGGCGCGCTTACGCGATCCTGGCCGGTCCGGCCGGGGCGGGCCCAGCCCGAGAATCAGCCGGAGAAGACGAGGCCCAGGGTGAAACCGAGGACGGCCACCAGCACCAGCGCGTAGATCATCCGGCTGCGGTAGCGGGGCACCTTCTTCGGCTTGGGCGGCGGCGGCTTCAGCTCGTCCCGCAGGAACCTGGCGAGTTCGGCGGCCGACGGCCGTGCGGCGGGCTCCTTGGCGAGGCAGCGGGCCACCATGCCGCGCAGGGAGCCTTCCAGATCGCCCAGATCGGGCTCCCGGTCGGTGATCCGGCGCATGACCGCGGCGGCGGGCCCACGGCCGAACGGGGGCCGTCCGGTGGCGGCGTAGACCATGGTCGCGCCCCACGCGAAGACGTCGACGGCGGGGCCGATCGGGTCGTCCTCGATCTGCTCGGGCGACATATAGGCAGGGGTGCCGACCGGATGGGTGGTCAGCGGGGTCTCGGCGTCGAAGGAGCGCGCGATCCCGAAGTCGATGACCTTCGCGCCCTTGGGTCCGAGCACCACGTTGGCGGGTTTGAAGTCGCGGTGCACGACCCCGGCCCGGTGGATCGCGGCCAGCGCGGCGGCCGTCCGCAGGCCCACCCGCAGCAGCCGGTCGCCCGAGAGCGCCCCTTCGCGGGCGACGACGTCCTGGAGGGTGGGGCCCTCGATGTACTCGCTGACGATGTACGGGCGTTCGCCGGTCAGCTGGGCGTCGAGGATCCGGGCGGTCTGCGGTGCGGCGACCTTCCGGGCGGCGTCGGCCTCCTTGACGAACCGGGCCCTGGCCCGTGCCGTCGCCCCCGAGCCGCCGCGCAGCAGCTTCACCGTGACGAGCTCGCCCTCGCCGGCGCGGCCCAGGTAGACGACGCCCTGCCCGCCCTCGCCCAGCCGGCCGAGGAGCCAGTAGCGGCCCACCCGGCGCGGATCGTCGGGACGGAGCGGGGCCTCCGCCTTGATCTGCTTGATCTGCACAATGGGCAGATATATCAGGATTCCGGTTGGACTTTCAGGGCGTTCAGCGCGTAAGCCACCATCACATAGTGGCCAATCAGCATGATCACCTCGATCAGCCCTTTTTCGTCATAAACCGCAGCGAGCCGCGCCCAGGTGGCGTCGGAGACGGTCGAGCCGGCGTGCAGCTCGTCGACGGCCGCCAGCACCGGACGCTCCCCCGGGTCCCAGTCGTGCTCGTCGAGGGGCTCGCGGAGCGCGGCCAGCTCGTGCTCCACCACACCCGAGCCGAGCGCGATCGGCTCGTGCTGGATCCGCTCGTAGTCGCAGCCCGTGACGTGCGCGACCCGCAGGATGATCAGCTCGCGGATCCGCGGGCACAGGGTCTTGGACGCCAGCAGATAGCCGCCCAGGCGGATCCAGGAGTCGAACAGCTCCGGATGCCGGCCCAGGGTGGTGAAGATGTTCAGCGGGCCGATGGCGGAGACGACCCCGGCGGGGCCGGGGGCCAGCTCCTCCGGAGTCGCAGGAGCAATGCGCGGCTTGTCAGACATGACGCTCATTAGTGCCATATCACCGTGAATCTTGGTGCCCGGTGGCCACATCGCGCCACCGGGCCCGCGGCCCTACCAGTGCGGCGGAACGTCCTCACGGAGCCTGTCGTCGTTGCTGTCGTCGGCACGCCAGTCGCCCCAGCCGCGATCCAGATCGTCCGACGTCTGGTCGGGCAGGATCGCGGGCTCGTCGTCGAGCTCCACCGGCCGCTCGTCGTCGGGATTGCGGGGAACGGGGTTCATGGGATCCATCATCGCAGCCGTCCCGCCAGCTCGGCGGCGGCCCGTCCCGGGTCGGCCGCCTCGGTGATCGCGCGGACGACCACGACCCGCGACGCCCCGAGCGCCAGCACCTCCGCCAGGTTGCCCGCGTCGATCCCGCCGATCGCGAACCAGGGCCGCTGCGACCCGGCCGCCGACCGGACGGGCTCGAACCCGGCAGCGGGCCGTCCCGGCTTGGTGGCCGTCGGCCAGACCGGGCCGACCGCGAAGTAGTCCACTCCCGGTTCCCCGTCCGCGGCGGCGGCCTGCTCGACCGAGTGGGTCGAACGGCCGATGATCACGTCTTCGCCGATGATCCGGCGGGCGTCCTCCACCGGAAGATCGTCCTGGCCGAGGTGGAGCACGTCGGCGTGGGCGGCGAACGCGACGTCCGCGCGGTCGTTGACGGCCAGCAGCGCCCCGTGCCGGTCGCACGCCTCCCGGAACACCTCCAGGTACGCCAGCTCCTGCCGGGCCTCCAGGCCCTTCTGGCGGAGCTGGACGATGTCGACCCCGCCCGCGAGCACGGAGTCCAGGAACCCGGGCAGATCACCCTGGGCGGCCCTGGCGTCGGTGCACAGGTAGAGCCTGGAGTCGGCCAGCCGCGACCTCAGCCGGACCGCGCGGTCCGACAGCAGGCCCGTCATCAGAAGGCCAGCGCCTGGGCGCGGCGGCGGATCTCGGTGCCGCGGTTCTCGCGCAGCGCCTGGACGGGGCTGCCGGGCAGGGTCTCGTCGTCGGTGAACAGCCAGCGCAGGGTCTCGGCCTGGTCGAAACCGGCGTCGGCGAGCAGGGTCAGGGTGCCCGACAGGCCCTTGACGGTCTCGCCGTCCAGGATGAAGGCGGCCGGAACCTGCGGCCCGCCGCCCCCCTGGCGGTAGGCCGCGAAGAGCTTGCCCTCCTTCACCCACTGCTTGACCCGGCTGGTCGAGACGCCGAGCGCCTCACCCGCGGCGGGCAGCGTGAACCAGTCGCCCACCAGGGCGTCGAGCTGTTCGTCGATGTCAACGTGCGTGGAAGTCACGCCTTCGAGTCTGCCACCTAGGGGACGGCGGTGCGCACGGCGACGTCCGGATCGGCCAGCTTCGCCTGATCCACCGGGGTTCCCGCGGCGATGATCCGCCGGGCCTGGACGAGATCGCGGGGCCGGTCGACGGTCAGGATCGCGTCCAGCCGGTCGCCGGTGAGCCAGCAGACGGCCCATTTCGCGTCGTCGGGCGAGCCCCGGAAGATCATCGTCTCGGCTCCGGCGTGATATCCGGCGTACTGGACCATTCGCCCGAACTGCTCCGACCAGAAATAGGGGACGTCGTCGTAGACGGCCTCCTCGCCGAGCAGGGTCGCGGCGGCCGTGTCGGGGGCGTTGAGCGCGACGTCCCAGTGCTCGGCCCGGAGCCTGCGCCCGTACCGGGGCGACCAGCGGGCGGCGCAGTCGCCGACCGCGACGATCTCCGGCCGGGAGGTGCGCAGCGCGGCGTCCACCTCGATCCCGTCGGAGACGGCGAGCCCGGACACCCAGCCCAGCGACGGCCGGACCCCGATCCCGGTCACCACCTCGTCGGCCTCGAGCCACTCCCCGCCGACCAGGGCCACTCCCCCGTCCTCAAGGGAGGCGACCTTGACCCCGCAGCGCAGCTCCACACCCGCGGCCGCGTACCAGGGGACGGTCAGCGCGCCGAGCGCGGAGCCGAGCGCGGCCGACAGGGGCGCGTCGGCGGCCTCCAGCACGGTCACCTCGCAGCCGAGCTTGGCGGCGCTGGTGGCGACCTCCGCGCCGATCCAGCCCGCGCCCACCACGACGATCTTCTTGCCCGGCAGCAGCCCCGCGCGCAGGGCGTGGGCGTCGTCGACGGTCCTGATCACATGCTGGCGGCCGGGGCCCGGCAGCCGGATCGGCTCGGCTCCGGTCGCGATGACCAGGCCGTCATAGGGCAGGTCGCCCGCGGTGGTCTCCAGGATCCGCTCGTCGGCGCGGAGCCCGGTGGCGGTGACGCCGAGATCCAGCGCGACGTCGAGGGAGGCCCAGTCGGCATCGACGGTCGTGTCGGCCGTCTCGCCGGTCAGCACCTGCTTGGACAGCGGCGGACGGTCATAGGGCCGGTGCTTCTCGGCCCCGACCAGACGCAGCCCGCCGGTGTAGCCGCGCGACCGCAGCGCCTCGACCGACCGGACCCCGGCGAGCCCGCCGCCCACCACGATGACACGTTCCATAGCCGCACCCTAGCCACCGGACCGCCAGACATTCCGGACGGGTGTCCAGACGAGTGAACAGCCCTGGTCAAGGCATACCCTGAACCGAGCAAGGCGCGGGAGCCCTGATCGCGGGGGCTGAGAGTGCGGCACGCGGCCGCTGACCGCCACCACCTGATCCGGATCATGCCGGCGAAGGGAGCGGACGGATGAACGTGATCATCGGTGCCGGGGTCATCGGCCTGGGCATCGCCTGGCGGGCGGCCCAGCGCGGCCTGCCCGTCACCCTGATCGACCCCGACCCGGGCGGCGGCGCGAGCCATGTCGCGGCCGGGATGCTGACGCCCGTCGGCGAACTCCAGTACGGCGAGGAGAACCATCTCGCGCTGGGCGTCGACTCCCGCGACCGCTACCCGGCGTTCGCGGCCGAACTCCGCGACCTGACCGGGATCGACATCGGCCACCAGCAGGAAGGGGTGCTGTCGGTCGCCTACGACGGCGACGATCTCGCCTACCTGCGCGACCAGCACGCCTTCCAGGAGGGTCTGGGGGTCGGCACCGAACTGCTGACCGGCCGGGAGTGCCGCAGGCTCGAACCGATGCTCGCGCCGGAAGTCCGCGGCGGGATCCTCGCGCCCGCCGACGGCTCCGCCGATCCACGGAAACTGGTCGAAGCCCTGCTCGCGGCGGTCGCCGACGTGCCGATCATCCGCAGGAAGGCCGTCGAGATCGTGGTCTCCGCCGGGCGGGCGCGCGGAGTGCGGCTGGACGACGGCACGGTCGTCGCGGCCGAGCAGATCGTCCTGGCGGGCGGCAGCTGGTCGGGCGAGCTGGCCGACGTGCCGATCCGGCCCGTCAAAGGCGAGATCCTGCGGCTGCACTGCCCGGTGCCGTTCCTGACCCGCGCCACCCGCGCCCTGGTCCGCGGGTTCGCCCTGTACGCGGTGCCCCGCCCCGACGGCGAGCTGGTGATCGGCGCGACCCAGCTCGAGCTGGGGTTCGACGCCAGAGTCACCGCGGGCGGCCTGTGGGAGCTGCTCCGCGACGCCCGCACCGTGCTGCCCGGCGTCACCGAACTGGAGTTCCGCGAGGTCAACGCCTCGTTCCGGCCCGGCTCCCCCGACAACGCCCCGATCCTCGGCCCGACCGGCACCGACGGCCTGCACGTCGCCACCGGCCACTTCCGGAACGGGATCCTGCTCACGCCCGTCACCGCCGACGCCCTGGCGGAAGTCCTGGCGGGCGGGGAACTGCCGGAGATCGCCCGGCCCTTCACGATGGAACGCTTCACTGGAGTGCACGCATGAACGTGATCGTCAACGGGACCCCGACCGAGGTCCCCGACGGCACCCGCCTCGACGCCGTGGTCGCCGCGGTCAGCGCGGCCGGCCGCGGGGTCGCGGTCGCCGTCAACGACGAGGTCGTCCCCCGGACGGCCTGGTCGGACACCCCGGCCAGGGACGGCGACCGGGTCGAAATCCTCACCGCCGTCCAGGGAGGCTGACATGTCCGGAAAGCTGACCATCGCCGGGGAGACCTTCGGCTCCCGGCTGATCATGGGCACCGGCGGCGCGCCGTCGCTGCACGCGCTGGAGCAGAGCCTGCTGGCCAGCGGCACCGAGATGACGACCGTGGCGATGCGCCGCGTCGACCCCGCCGCCAAGGGCTCGGTGCTCGACCTGCTCGACCGCAACGGGATCAAGGTGCTGCCGAACACGGCGGGCTGCTTCACCTCGGGCGAAGCCGTCCTGACCGCGCGGCTGGCCCGCGAGGCGCTCGGGACGAACTGGGTGAAACTCGAAGTGATCGCCGACGAGCACACCCTGCTGCCCGACCCGATCGAACTCCTCGACGCCGCCGAACGCCTCGTCGACGACGGCTTCGTCGTGCTGCCCTACACCAACGACGACCCGGTGCTCGCCCGCCGCCTCGAACAGGCGGGCTGCGCGGCCGTCATGCCGCTCGGCGCGCCCATCGGCTCAGGACTCGGCATCCGCAACCCGCACAACATCGCGCTGATCGTGGAGCGGGCGGGGGTGCCGGTGATCCTCGACGCGGGCATCGGCACCGCCAGCGACGCGACCCTGGCGATGGAGCTGGGCTGCGACGCCGTCCTGCTCGCCACGGCCGTCACCCGGGCGCAGGACCCGGCGCTGATGGCCACCGCGATGAAGTACGGGGTCGAGGCGGGCCGCGCCGCCCGGCTCGCCGGACGGATCCCCCGCCGGCACCTCGCCCAGGCGTCGTCGTCCTTCGACGGCCTCGCCGGGACGGAAAGCTAGATCGGGACGGCCGGTCGTGGTCAGCCGTCCACTGATCACGGTTCAGGTACGACCCGGAGGTAGTCCTCGGGGTCGATGAGTTCGTTACCGATCGCCCGTAGAATCCCTCGAATGGACGCGACGCAAGTGGACCCCCTCGTCGGGCAGGTGCTCGACGGGCGCTACCGCGTGGAATCGCGGATCGCCCGAGGCGGGATGGCCACCGTCTACGTGGGCCGCGACCTCAAGCTCGACCGGATCATCGCGCTGAAGGTCATGCACCCGCACCTCGCGCAGGACGAGGAGTTCGTCCGCCGGTTCATCGGCGAGGCCAAGGCCGCCGCCGCGCTGTCCCACCCGAACGTCGTCGCCGTCTACGACCAGCGCACCGACGGCGAACACGTGTTCCTGTCGATGGAGTACCTGCCGGGCCGCACCCTGCGCGCGCTGCTCGACGAGCGCGGCCGGCTACCCGTGGACGTCGCGCTCAGCATCATGCTGCCGGTGCTGGCCGCGCTCGGCGCCGCCCACCGGGCCGGGCTCGTGCACCGCGACGTCAAGCCAGAGAACGTCCTGCTGACCACCGACGGCCAGGTCAAGGTGGCCGACTTCGGGCTGGCCAGGGCCGAGACCGACAGCAAGCAGACCAAGACCGGCGTGATCATCGGCACGGTCGCCTACATGGCGCCCGAACAGGTCATCGCGGGCACCTCCGACGTGCGGTCCGACGTGTACGCGGCGGGCGTCGTGCTGTTCGAGCTGCTGACGGGCCGTCAGCCCCATGAGGGCGACTCGCCGCTGACCGTCGCCTACAAGCACGTCAACGACCGGATCCAGCTTCCGTCCGCGCTGGTGCCGGGGATCCCGCCGCGGCTCGACGCGATCGTCGCGGCCGCCACCGACCGCGATCCGGCGCGCCGCCCCATGGACGCCGACCACCTGTACGCGCTGCTCACCGACGAGTCCCTGCCGGTGCCCGCGCCCTCCGCCGC
>NZ_BAAGZI010000279.1:0-8095 GCF_054778695.1 Actinocorallia lasiicapitis | reverse complement strand
ATGACACCGCCGGTGGCGGACAGGCCGATCAGCGCGCCGTACCCGGCGGCCAGCGAGCCGAGCAGGACGGCCGCGAGCGCGGCCAGCAGGATCCGGGTTCTCATCGGGCGGGCTCCTCACGCAGCAGGATCAGGGTCGCTCCGGCGGCCGTGACGGCCAGCGCGGCGCAGGTCAGGACGGCGGGCGCGGCCCCCCAGAGCTGCCAGGCGAACCCGAACAGCACCGACGAGCCCAGGTAGGCGAGCGCCTGCCCGCTCTGGATGAGCGCGATCCCCGTGGTCCGCAGCTCCTCGGGGAGCAGCGGCCCGGCCAGCGCCATCAGCACGCCGTCGGTCGTGGCGTAGAACAGCCCGTACAGCGCGACCACGCCGACGGTCTCGGCGATCCCGCCCGGCCCGGCCCCGACCAGCAGGTACACGCCGATGAGCGGCGCGAACCCGGCCAGCAGCACACGGCCGCGCCCCCACCGGTCGGCGAGCAGACCGCACGGCGCGGCCAACAGCAGGTAGCAGAGGCTGGTGCCGACGGCCAGCAGCGGAAACCAGCCGAGCGCATAGTCGTTCTTCCGTTGCAGGAGCAGATAGACGAATCCATCGCCGATGGTCACCAGGCCGAGCAGAACGGCGGCGGGCAGCAGCCGTCGCACGGCCCGTCCACGCAGCAGGATCCGCGCTTCGGCGGCCGAGAAGCGGGGCGGTGCGGGGCGGGTGTCGCGGTGGTCGGTGACGAACAGCAGGAGCAGCACCACGCCCATCGCGGCGACGCAGAAGCTGGTCATGAACACCGGCTCGAACCGCTGCCCCGACGTCTGGAGCACGGCGAGCGCCACCAGCGGCCCGGCGAACGCGCCGACGGCGTCCATGGTCCGGTGCACGCCGAACGCGCGTCCCAGCAGCTCGGGCGGCGTGCTCAGGGTGATCAGCGCGTCGCGGGGGGCGGTCCGCAGGCCCTTGCCCGCACGGTCGGCGGTGACGGCCGCGCCGAGCAGCGGCACCGAGGGCCCCGCCAGCAGTAGCCCCAGTTTCGCGACGGCCGACAGCCCGTACCCGAAGGCGGCGACGGGTTTGCGTCGCTGGATCCGGTCGGCGAAGACCCCGCCGAACAGCCGCAGCAGCACGGTCGCCCCGGTGTAGACACCGTCGATCACCCCGTAGGCGGCGGGCCCGAGCTGGAGGCCCGCCATCAGGTACAGCGGCAGGACCGCCGCGACCATCTCGGCGGACACGTCGGTGACGAGGCTGACGGCGCCGAGCGCGACGACCGTCCGGCTCACCGCGCCCCGCCGCGGCACCGCGGCCCGGTCGATCGTGGACAGATACACAGCGGCACCCTCCCAGGGACCGTCCGGCCCGCACGGGGCCGGACGGAACGGACTCGCGGCCGTCTCACGGGTCTCCTCTGGCAGGACGAAGACCCCTGAGGCGCGGCCTAGTGGCAGGCGGTGGTGCCGGAGTCGGCGTAGGTCTTGCCGGCTTCGGGGACGAACTGCCAGTCGTAGCTGTTGGCGTGGAGGGTCAGCTTGAGGACGCCGTGGGTGTCGCTGTTGCGGGCCTCGCTGTTCGGCTGGATCGTGCCGAACCCGTAGTAGGGCGCGCCGCCCATGCCCGCGACGATGCTGCGGATGCCGCGCGCGGTGTCGAGCCCGCCGGTGGCGTTCATCGGCGCGAACCGCTCGTACTGGTGGTTGTGGCCGGTGACGACCAGGTCGGCGTTGCCGTCGTACAGCGCCTGGAAGATGGGCCGCATCGACGTGCTCGGCGCGTGGTTGGAGCCGGAGGTGTAGAGCGGGTGGTGCCAGAACGCGACCGTGCAGGGCCGGTTGCTGGCGGCGAGGTCGGCGCGGAGCCACTGCTCCTGCGCGCCGCCCGCGCCGCAGCCGCCGGAGATGGAGCCGCAGTTGGAGTTGATGACGACGGCGTGCCAGTTGCTGCCGATGTCGTAGGAGTAGTAGCCCTTGCTCGGGTCGCCGGCGGCGGCCCCGAAGTAGCCGTAGTAGCCGGTCGCGCCGGAGGTGTTGTAGTCGTGGTTGCCGGGCGCGGGCCGGGTGCGGGCCTTGTGCCTGCCCCACGTCGGGTTGTAGTAGGAGCTGAACTCCGACGCCGTGCCGTTGGTGTAGACGTTGTCGCCGGTCGTGAACACGGTGCCGGGGATGGAGTCCAGGAGCGCGGCGGTGGCGGTGTCGCCGCTGCCGCTGTCGGCGATGTCGCCCGCGCCGACGAGCACCGGGTCGCCGGACGGCGGGGTGGTCGTGGTGGTGGGCGTCGGCGACGGGGACGTGCCGGTGGTCAGGACGAGCTGCGGCGCGGTCGAGCCGCTCTCGCGGGAGTCGTAGTCGGCTCCGTCGCTGCTCGTCGAGGTGATGGCGATGCTGTAGGAGCCGTTGCCGGTGACGAGCGAGGTGACGTCGAGCTCGTACCAGGCGTTGCGGGAGACGTTGCCGAGGGTGGCGAGGGTGGCGCCGTCGATGGCGGGCTGGGCGTTCCAGGTGGTGCCGGTCTCCGACCAGGTCAGGTTCGACAGCGCCTTGAAGGTGCCGCCGTTGCTGCTCTGGGAGCCGGACACGTCGTCGGTGTGGACGCGGAGCTTCGCGGCGGAGACCGTCCCGGAGATCCCGGAGACGGTGAACCGCAGGAAGGCCCGCTTCACGGGCGAGTTGTCGATGCCGATCTGGCCGGTGGTGCCGTAGTTGGTCCCGGTGTGGGACGCGTCGACGTAGGTGTCGGCGACGGGCGTGAAGGTCGTGGTGGCGGCATGGGCCGACGACGTGGTCAGGGCGACGGCGGTCAAGGCCGCGGCCGTCCCGGCGGCGAGGCCCAGGGCCAGCACCGATCTCCGCTTCGACATGCGCTGTTCTCCGCTCAACGTGCGGTTACGGGGGGTCGGCTGGAAGGTAACCGGCCGTCACGTGCACGAGCTGAGCGCAGCGCGTTGCGGAGATGTCCGCGGGGTGAACGGGAGGGCGTCAGTAGGGCTGGCCGAGGTAGCGGGGGGCCGGTTCGAGGGGGTCGATCTGCTGTTCCGGGTCCTCGTAGCGGGGGAAGAACGCCAGGGCCGACAGGCCGAGCACGAACCCGGCGACGCGCAGCCCGCTCAGCAGCGGCGAGTCCGGCCAGCCCTCGCCGTAGAGCAGGGTCGCGGTGACGATGAGCTGGGTCTTGGCGACGACCGTGCAGATGGTCAGCACGATCACCATCCGGCAGCGCTGGAGCGCGATCTGCAGCTGGGCGAGGCCCAGGACCGCCGCGACGCAGAACGTGTAGAGGTAGGGCTCGGTCAGGAACGGGACCAGTGACTGGTGGGCGTTCCAGACGTTCGACAGGCCCTTGACCGACAGTTCCATCGTGCCGATCAGCATCCCGGAGGAGAGCCCGTAGGCGACTCCGGCGAGGGGACGCGCGTGGCGTCCCGCGGGCTTCCAGTCGCCCGCCGAGAAGGTCAGCACCGCGATCACGATCGACGGGACGGCCACGGCGAGCAGCAGCGGAAGGCTCGGGGTCGCGGTGTCGGACCGCTCCGCGGGGACGACCGACAGGGCGACCAGCAGCGTCCCGGCGGCGAACAGCCCGAGCGCCGCCCATTCCCTGGCGGTGAGCCGCTCCCCGAAGTAGCCGAACGCGAGCGCCAGGCTGACCACGAGCGTGGCGACGAAGATGGGCTGCGCGACGGTCAGCGGCAGCATCGACAGCGCGACGAACTGCAGCACGAACCCCGACAGCCCGAGCAGGAACCCCGTCCACCAGAGCCGGCTGCTGAGCACGGCCCCGAGCAGCCGGAACGGACGGGTGCCGCGCAGCACGTCCATCTGCTGCCCGGAGACCTTGAAGAACGCGACGCCCACGTAGTACAGAGCAGTCGCGATCACCGCGATCAGTACTGCTTCCATCTACGGACCTCCGTCTTGTTACTCCCGAGTTACCTTCGGGTGAACGAGACAGGGTGTCAAGAGGAAGAGAAGTGGCCGAATGCGGTCAGCGGGAAAGCGGACGCCACTGCACGAGCCCGTCCACGATGGCCGCCTCGACCCGCATTCCCTGCGTTATCTGAGTGGAATCGCCTTCGACGAGGTTGCCGTACATCAGAATGTGCTCACCTTCGTCCAATCGGACGCAGAGCACGGCGTACGGAGTCGGGACGTCCGGCAGGAATTTCTGGTGGTTGACGATCCAGGAGTAGACCCGGCCCGTGCCCAGGGCGGGAACCCAGTCGGACTGACGTCCCTGACAACGGTTGCAGACCGCGCGTGCGGGAAAGCGCTTGACGCCGCAGTCCCGGCACCGCTGGAGCAGCACCTCGCCCCGGTCCACCCCGTCCCACCAGGGTGCGGAGTCGCGGTCGGCTTCCATGCGCATGATCATTCTCCCCGCAGGACGAGGGCCGAGGTTCCGGCCAGGACATAACCGGGCTGGGCGGTGGAAAGGGCCACCGAGGCTCCTTCCACCTGGCGGTCGCCCGCGGTTCCGCGCAGTTGCGCCACGGCCTCCGCCACATGGTTGACGCCGTGCACATAACCCTCGGAGAGAAATCCGCCGTGCGTGTTGAACGGCGGGGCCTCGCCCGAGGCGGCGAACGGACCGCCCTCCCCTTTCGCGCAGAAGCCGTAGTCCTCCAACTGCACGATCACCGAATAGGTGAAGCAGTCGTAGATCTCGGCGACGTCGATGTCGGACGGTCCCACGCCCGCCATCGAATACAGCCGCGGCGCGAGTCGGGCGGCTTCCGTCACGGTGAAGTCGGTGGGAACTCCGGAGAAAAAGCTGTCGCCGCCGCCCCAGGCCGCACCCGAGATCAGGACGGGCCGGTGCGGCAGATCCCGGGCCCGCTCCGCCGAGGTGATCACCAGGGCGCACGCCCCGTCGGTCTCCAGGCAGCAGTCGAGCAGCCGGAACGGTTCGGCGATCCAGCGGGAGGCGAGGTAGTCGTCCAGGGTGATCGGGTCGCGTTTCAGGGCGCGCGGGTTCTTCACCGCGTGGGCTCGCTGGGTGACGGCGACCGAGCCGAGCTGCTCATGGGTGGTGCCGTACCGGTTCATATGGGCGCGCGCGTACATCGCGAACTGCTGCGGCGGCGCGAAGTAGCCGTAGGGGGCCTGGTACTGGCTGTCGAAGACGGGGGCCGCGCCGCGGCCGGTGCCGCCCATCCGGAACTCCGAGCGCGCGTTGATCGCCCGGTAGACCACGACGGTCTCGGCCAGGCCCGCCGCGACGGCCAGCGCCGCCTGCCCGACCACGCCGTGCGAGACGCTGCCGCCGCCGAACTGGTCGAGGTACCAGGTGACCTCGGGGATTCCGAGCGCGGGCGCGACCACCCAGGGCGGGGTGGAGTCGCCGACGCGGTAGGTGGCGATGCCGTCGACGTCGGCGACGGTCAGCCCGGCGTCGTCGAGGGCGGCGAGGATCGCGTCGACGGCGAGGGTCAGCGTGGAGACGCCCGAGTTCTTGGAGAAGGGCGTGTACCCCACACCCGCGATGGCCGTTCTGTCGCGAAAAGTCACGATCCGGAGCCTAACCGAGCAAGCGCTTGGGTGGCTAGTCGGATTGACACCGCGCCGAGCGCCCTTCTACTCTAACAAGCAAGCGCTTGGCTAAGAAGAGGACGAGATGACGACAGCACCTGTGAGCGAGATGGACGGACGACGTCTCCGCGACGTGCTCGGGCACTTCGCCACCGGAGTCGTGGCCATCACGGCCATCGACCCCGGCACCGGGCTGCCCACCGGGCTGGCCGCCAATTCCTTCACCTCGGTCTCCCTCGAACCGGCGCTCGTGGCCTTCTGCGTCGCGCACACCAGCTCGACCTGGCCGTCGCTGCGCCGGGCCGAGCGCCTGTGCATCAACGTGCTGAGCGAACCCCAGACCGCGGTGTGCAAGCAGCTCGCGGTGAAGGGCGGCGACAAGTTCGCCGGAGTCGCCTGGGCCGCCTCCCCCGCCGGCACCCCGGTGCTCGACGGCGCGCTGGCCTGGCTGGAGGTCTCGATCGAGGCCGAGCACCTGGCCGGCGACCACATGATCATCGTGGCCCGGGTGCACGGCCTGGACGTCCACCACGACGGCGAACCGCTGGTCTTCTACCAGGGCCGGTACGGGCGCTTCGATGGCTGACCGGCTCGACGGCTTCCGCGACGAGGTCAGGACCTGGCTCGAGGACGCCCTGACCGGCGAGTTCGCCGCGGCGCGCGGGCTCGGCGGCCCCGGACGCGAACACGAGGGGTTCGAGGTCAGGCTGGCCTGGGAACGTCACCTCGGCAAAGCCGGCTGGACGTGCCTGGGCTGGCCCGTCGAGCACGGCGGCCGCGGCGCGTCCCTCGACGAGCAGGTCGTGTTCTTCGAGGAGTACGCGCGCGCCCACGCCCCGCACCGGCTCGGCCACATCGGCGAAGGGCTGATCGGCCCCACCCTCATCGACCACGGGACCGACGCCCAGCAAGCCCGGTTTCTGCCGCCGATCCAGTCCGGCGCGGAACTCTGGTGCCAGGGCTACTCCGAGCCGAACGCCGGCTCCGACCTCGCCAACGTGCAGACCAAGGCCGTCCTCGACGGCGACGAGTGGGTGATCCATGGGCAGAAGGTGTGGACGTCGCTGGCGCACGTGTCCGACTGGTGCTTCGTCCTCGCCCGCACCGAACCGGGCTCCGAACGGCACAGAGGGCTGTCCTACCTGCTGGTCCCGATGCGGCAGGACGGCATCGAGGTGCGGCCGATCGTCCAGCCGACCGGGACGTCGGAGTTCAACGAGGTCTTCTTCGACGGCGCCCGCACCGCGAAGACCGCCATCGTCGGCGCGCCCGGCGAGGGCTGGCGGGTCGCGATGGCGACCCTCGGCTACGAGCGCGGCGCGTCGACACTGGGGCAGCAGATCGGGTTCCGGCGCGAGTTCGAGGCCGTCCTGGCCACCGCGCGGCGCTGCGGCACCGCCGCCGAACTGCGCGACCGGCTGACCAGGTCGTGGATCGAGCTGGAGATCATGCGGCTGAACGCGCTGCGCACCATGAAGTCGCTGGGCGCGGGCGAACCCGGGCCCGAGGTGGCCGTCGCGAAGCTGTACTGGTCGGAATGGCACCGGCGGCTCGGCGAACTGGCGCTCGACGCGGCCGGACCGGCCGGGCTGCTCGCCGACGACCTGCCCTACGACCTGTCGGACCTGCAGCGGATCGGGCTGTTCAGCCGCTCCGACACCATCTACGCCGGATCGAGCGAGATCCAGCGGAACATCATCGCCGAACGCACCCTGGGGCTGCCCCGCCAGTGACCGAGGCCCTTGTGATGCGGTGTTCCACGCGGTGGGTGTGGAACACCGCCCTGCCTCTCACCTGGTGGGCGCCGCGGCCAGAACCTGAGCGACCCGTTCGGCCGCCACGTTCAGGTCGTCTGCGGCGGAGATGCGTTCCGCCCACGACCACCAGTACCACCAGCCGTCCGCACCGCGCTCCGCGAGGATGTTCTCCGTGAGAGCGGATGCGTCAGGGTTCATCACGTGCAGGCTGGGCGCCGTGCCGAGCGGCACGGTCAGCCTCACCCGCAGACCGCGCCCGACGAGTTCGTCGCCGAGCCGTTCCAGATACTCGATCCGCGTCTGCATCGACGCGGTCGTCCCCGTGTCGTCAGGCATAGCCGTTAGCTCACTTTCACCGAAGTCGCGTGGCCCGACGGCACTGAACATTTCGCGCCGGAACGCCAACCGCAAGCGGCATCGCCGCATCTAGTTCAGCGACCGTCCCAATGGACTAGATCAAAATGGGACCTGTCCGAACATTCGGGATAGGTTGTGGAAGCACCGGGGAAGAAGGGGACAGACCATGTCGCAGGAAGCTCAGGACGGGCCTCCGCCGCCGTACACGTCGAACGCCGAGGACCTCGCGGCGACTCCGCTGCTCGGCTCGCCGCTCCCCGACCAGCCCCCCGCCGCGATCCCGTTCGGCCGGATCCCCGCCGAGACGATGCGCGACACCCCCAAGGCGCAGTTCGAGACCGTCCAGGACCTTCCGGTCCAGCAGCCGCCGGTCCAGCAGCCGCCGGTCCAGCAGCCGCCCGCCCAGCAGCCGCCCGCCCAGCAGCCGCCCGTGCAGCGGCCTCCGGTGGCGGCCGTCCCGATCCAGGAG
>NZ_BAAGZI010000278.1:0-8104 GCF_054778695.1 Actinocorallia lasiicapitis | reverse complement strand
CGGAACGGCTCCGCCCTGCGCCCGGCTGCACGACGCCCGGCTGCCCGCTCCCCGACGTCTCCGGCAGGGCGAGCTCGGGCTGTACCGCTTCGGCCAGATCGAACAGACCGGGCTCGGCAGCCCCCGCTTCGACGTTCGGCGGGTTTTCGGGGGAGGAGGCCGGGACGAGGAGCACGGTGGCGTCGTGGCCCGACGTGCGGACGGCGCGGGCCGGACGGGCGTCCGGGACGGCGTGCGCGAGCACCCGGGTGGCGACCGCCGCGATCTCCACGGTGTTCCGGTAGTTCGTGGTCAGCTCGAACGAGTGCTGCGGCCGCGCGTTGCGCCGGGTGGCCGCGGTGCCGAGGGCGTTGGCCATGGCCTGCCGGGACGCCTCAAGATCCTCCCAGGAGGACTGGGCGGGGTCCTCGACGACCGTCCAGGTGGCCTGGCGTCCCCGCCGGCCGAGCATCCGCCACTGCATGGGTGACAGGTCCTGTGCCTCGTCGACGACCACATGGCCGAAGTCGTTGGCCTCCTCGGCCTCGTCGTCGACGCGACGGGCCCGGTCGTAGCGGTCGATCGACATGGACAGCTCCCGCATTTCGGGCTCCCAGTCGGCGACCTCCTCACCGGTGATGATGTTGACGCCGTCGATCACGTACGGGTCGTCCTCGCGGACCTGTTTGGTGGGGCGCGGGGGCTTGCCGAGCAGGGCGTCGATCTCGTCGAGCAGCGCGACGTCCTGGTAGGACCAGGTGTCCTCGACCGCGAACGAGGCGGCGAGCCGGCCGATCTGGTCGGGTTTGAGGTCGCGGGCCGCGGCGCGCTTCAGCCGTTCGACGTCGCCCAGGGAGCGCAGAACCTGCGTGGGGGTGCGGATCGGCCACCAGTCGCCGAGGAACCCGCCGAACTGGTCGCGGGCGTTCGCCACGAACTCGTGGCGTTTGATCCCCGGGGCGTCGACGAGGCCGCCGATCTCGAGGAAACGGTTCCAGAGGGCGTCGAGGAGGGCGTCGGCGGCCTTGCGGCGCGCGGTGTTGATCGTGCCCTGGCTGCGCTGGTGGATCTGGTTGCGGATCTTGTCGAGGCGGGGCCGGTCGAGTTTGACGACGACGCCCGCGTGCACGACGGTCAGCAGTTCGGGGGCGCCCGGCGGGTGGTCGGTGACGGCGCGGCGCAGCAGCCTGACCATAGAGCCCGAGCCCTTGATCCGGGTCAGTTCGGGGGAGTCGTGGCGGGTGGCGACCGCGCCGGGCACCAGGTCGCCGAGGGAGCGCAGGACGGCCGAGCCCTCGCCCAGCGACGGCAGGACCCGCTCGATGTAGGCGGTGAACCGCTGGTTGGGGCCGACGATCAGCACGCCGCGGCCGCCGAACCTGCGCCGGTGCCGGAACAGCAGGTAGGCGACCCGGTGCAGGGCCACGGCGGTCTTGCCGGTGCCGGGCCCGCCCCTGACGATCACGGTGCCGTCGGCGGGCGCCCTGATCACGAGGTCTTGTTCGCGCTGGATGGTGGAGACGATGTCGCGCATCGACCCTTCCCGGGTGCGCGCCAGGGACGCCAGGAACGCGCCGTCGCCGACCACGGTCAGGCCGTCGGCGAGCTCGGGCTGGAGCAGGTCGTCCTCGATGTCGATCACGCGGTGGCCGCGGGAGTGCAGGACCCGGCGGCGAATCACCTCGTGCGGGTCCTCCGGGGTGGCCCGGTAGAAGGCCTCGGCGGCCGGGGCGCGCCAGTCGACGACCAGCGAGTCGTGCTCCTTGGTCCGCACCCCGATCCTGCCGATGTACAGGGGGGCGTGAGCGGTCAGGTCGAGGCGGCCGAAGACGAGGCCGTCGTCGGCGACGTTCAGCGCCTCGGCCCGCAGGGACGCCTGGTAGACCATGGCGTCGCGGTCGACGAGGGAGCTCTTGGTGCCGGCCTGGGCCTGGCGGAACCCTTCGGCGAGCATCCGCTGGGCGTCCTCGCGCATCTCTTCGAGCCGCACATAAGCGACGTCGACGCGCTCCTGCTCGGCTGCGATCTCGGCATCCTTGACCTGCCCGTTGGCGGTCCCGGTCGCAGACATACATCTCCTTCAAAGCAGGCAGACGACAAGCTTATTTGCTCGCCGCCCCCCTCTTCGCCTGCTCCAGGAGGGAACTACACGGGTTCGGCGGCGCCGAAGCTCATGGCGAGGCGGCCGACCGTCGTGCTGGTGAGGGCGGGACGCCGGTCCAGGCCGAGCCTGCGGAGATCTTCGGCGGCCGGGTGGTCGCCGAGCCGGACGACCGCGCCGCCGGGACGCATCCGGACCGCGGACGGGGCCATGGTCCAGGGGGTGCGCCGGGTGACGCCGTCGAGATGCGCGTAGGCGTCGATCTTGGGGCTGCCGGCGCCGTCGGGGACGGGCAGGCCCGGCTTGATCTGGACGGCGAGGACGAGCCGGCCGTCCTGGTGGACGGCGGCCCGGTGGGGTGACGTCCAGTCGATCGGCAGCCGGGTGAGGACCTTGGGGAAGCCCCAGATCGTCCGGCCGGCGTCGAGGGTGAAGGAGCCGTCGACGGGCAGCCAGTGGATGAACGCGCCGGGCGCGCCGCCGCCCGGCCGGTCGACCAGGAAGGCCACGGCGAGCTCGTGGTAGGGGCCGAGGTCGCCGTCGAGGTATTCGACGAACGCCAGCGAGCACAGGCCGCGGCCGAGTTTCGCGGCGATGGTGAGGCCGCTGTGGTCGATGATCTGCTGGGCGGTGCGGGCGGGCACCGGGAACATCGCGGACGCCACGCGCGCCCGGCGGATCTCGACCGGCAGGGTGATCGTCTGGCCTTGGATCACGTGCATGGGCCCAGTAGAACAGGTTCTAGACTGGAGTCTCAAGGCCTGACTTGACGCGGTTCAGGGTGGTCCGCATCCCGATCCGGTTCAGCGCGGCCCGGTCCCCGGCCCGGACGCCCGTGAACACCCGTCCCATCCAGGAGACGAGCGGGGCCAGCCGGTAGTCGCGGCGCAGGTCCTGCCAGTACTCGGTGAGACGGGTCGTGCCGTCGCCGACCGGCTCGATCCGGTAGCCCCACAGGGCCACCTCCATGCCGAAGCTGTAGACCCGGAAGGCGAACGCCGTCTCCGGGACGTTGGCGGTGACGTCGCAGGTGGTGAACCAGACGAACGGCCCGCGCCGGTTGAACCCGACGAACCGGGCGCCCTCCTCGGCGGAGTCGTCGCGGAGCCAGACCTTGAACACCTCCGGCGACCACTCGACGGCCCGGCGCGGGTCGGAGACAGCGGCGTACACCTTCGCGGCCGGAGCGTCGATCAGCACGCTCTCCTCGGCCACCCATTCGCGTTCCACGCTGACGATCATCCCGCATACTGGGGAGGCGATGGACTATCAGAGCTGGCGCACGGTCGCCGAGGCCGAGAACGAGCTACGGGACGAGCTGGACGCGGCGACGTTCGCCCTGGTCATGAGGGCGGCGCGGGCCGCGGAGCGGTGGCACGGCGAGCAGAAACGCTTCACCGGCGAGCCTTACACGGTGCATCTGCTGGAGGCGCTGGAGATCCTTCTCCGGGGCGCGGGCGTCACCGACGGGGACGTGCTGGCGGCCGTCCTGCTGCACGACGTGGTCGAGGACACCCCGGTGACCCTCGCGGAGGTGGAGGCGGAGTTCGGCCCGGTCGTCGCCGAGTACGTCGACTGGGTGACCAGACCCCCGGTGGCGTCGAAGCGGGAGAAACGGGCCGCGAAGGTCGCCTACCTGCGCCGCCTCCGCGACGCCCCCGAACAGGCCATCTGGATCAAACTCGCGGACCGCGCCAGCAACGTCCAGACCCTCCACGCGATGCCCCCTGACTTCCAGCAGCGCTACCGAACCGAGACCACCACCTACCTGATCCCCCTAGCCCAAGGCCACCCCTTCTTCGAACCGTGGTTCGCGGCCTGGGCGGCGGGCGCTTAGGCCGCGTGGGCGGCGGTTGCGAGGGTCGTGACCGAACGCGGGATGCCACTGGCCCAGCGCTGTTCTTCGAACCGTGGTTCGCAGCCTGGGCGGCGGGCGCTTAGATCGCCCGGGAGGCGGTTGCGAGGGTCGTGACCGAGCACGGGTGCCGGTGGCGCGGGGCCAGCTGTTCTTTGAGGCGTGGTTTGGGGCTTGGGTGGGTGGGGGCTTAGGCGGCGCGGGTGACGGCGGCTTCCAGGGTGGCTAGGAAGTGGGGGGCCTCGTGGGCCCAGTCGAAGCGGAGGGCGGCGGCTTCGTGGCCTCGTTTGGCCAGGTCGGCGCGGGTGGGGGCGCTGGACAGGAGGTGGTGGATGGTCTTGTGGGCGTGGGGGACGTCGCGGACGGTCAGGCCTGAGCCGATCTCGTCCAGGAGGAACGACGTGGACGGTTCGGGGAAGGAGATGACCGGGACGCCGTGGGCCATGTACTCCAGGACCGGGGTGGGGGCCTCGGAGCGGGGGCGCCGGGGGAAGGACAGGCCGGCCGAGGCGCCCGAGATGATGCGGAGGGCGCGGTCGTTGGGGACGTAGCCGTACCAGCGGAGCACGCCGTCGCGCTGCGCGGCCCGCAGGAGGGGGCGGGCGTCCTCGTCGGGGGCGCCGATCAGCTCGGTGGCGACGCCCTCGGCGTGCAGTAGCCGGGCCAGCTCGATCAGTTCGACGACGCCGCTGTCACGGCTCAACCGGCCCAGATGGACCACGCGGCGGTCGTCCGGCGGGCGGAGCGGGACCGGCGGGACGGGTGTGAGCGTCGGCGAGTCGAGCCGCGCGGACGACCGGCGTGTGACGGGCCCGTCAATCAGCACCGGGACCCGGCGCGGCGCGACCACGCTCAGCTCGGGATCGTGCAGCAGCACCAGATCGGTGTGCGGGGCGTGCTCGTTCAGAGCCCGCCGAATATGCCGCAACGCCCGGAAACGATCGCTGAGGCGCGGGACGTCGACCGGGGTCAGCCCCGGCCAGGGCGTGGCGTTGCAGGCCCGGAACGGGGCCAGGTAGGTGACCTGGTGGCCCGCGTCGAGCAGGGCGCGGATCTGCCGGTGCAGGATCCGCGCGTCGTCGGGGTGGTGCCCGGCCGTGCAGACACATACGCGCATGTCGGGCATTGTGAACGCGGCCGGTGAACTACTCCAGGTAGCCCCAGGCCCGGCAGATGTCCTGAAGCTGAACGGCGATCTCGTCCTTCTTCGGCAGCGGCCGGGCGGCCTTGACCTCGCCGGACTTGATGTTGGCGCTCCAGTCGCCGAACACCGGGCGGATCTCGCCGTGGTCGTGCTTGCCGTAGTCGAGCATCTCCTGCTCCCACTCGACGCCCAGGTAGTCGCAGATCGCCTTGGTCTGCGTGACGGGGTCGGCGGTGAGGTCTTCGTACCGGACGGTGAGGCCGTCGCAGTGCTGGCGGGCCTCCTCCACACCGGTGACGTAGTCGAGGACCTCCTTGATCACCGCGTCGGGTTCGGCGCCCTTGCGGCGGTTCAGGACCGACTCGACGACCGACTGGGGGTGGCGGAGCAGGAAGATGTAGCGGGCGTCGGGCCAGGCCGAGGCGATACGCCGCCAGATCAGGGCGTTGGCCGGGGTCTTGTCGACCACGATGCTCTTGCCGCTGCGCTCCAGTTCGTGGTGGAGGACTCTGTCCCAGAGCAGGTGTTCCAGCTCCTTGCGGGTCAGGCCGAGCGCCTGCATGACGTCCTCGGTGAAGTCCCGGTTGGGGCGGACTTCCAGGGTGCGCAGGTGCAGCTCGTGCGGGGCGCGGATCTCGGAGTGGCTGTTGAGGATCATGCGGAGCAGGGTGGAGCCCGCCCGGACCGACGACAGCACGAAGACCGGCGAGGGCACGAGCCGCTCGGCGCTCCGGTCGGGCAGCAGGACCTTCTTCTTGGTCTTGACTCCCGGCGGACGCAGGGCCTCGGCGAGGTGCTCGCTCCGGCGGCGGATGGCCCGCTTCATGGCTGTGCTGCGTTGTGCTTCCTGCATCCTCAGATCCCGGTTAGACGGCGCGTATCCGAGACGATAGCGACACTTGATGTCATAACGGTCTCGCTGTTGCAGAAAAGATACTGAGAAAGAAGCAACCTCAAGGGCGCTTCGGGTGTCGCCAGGACTCGACCAGATACTTCCTGGCCTCCTTGACGAGCTCCGGCCGGTCGTCGGCGAGATCGTGCTTCTCGCCCGGGTCCTTCTTCAGGTCGTAGAGCTCGAAATGCCACTTGTCGCTGGGCTTGGAGTACTCGCGTCCCGGGGCGAAACCGACGAGCTTCCAGTGTCCCTTGAACCGGACCGCCGCCGCTGCCTTTCGGCCGCGCCCGTGATCCTCGCGTTTGTGGCTTTTGGTCTGGCCGGCGTGCAGCCGCAGCCAGTAAAGGTACTTGTGCTCGGGCGCCTTGCCCTTCCCGGTGAACACCCGGCGCAGCGAGACGCCGTCGTTCGCCGGGGCCTTCGCGCCGGAGAAGTCCGCCAGCGTGGCCATCAGGTCGTACTGGATCACCTGGCGGCCCGACTTCCTGCCCGCGGTGTGCTGGAGGATCTTGGGCGACCAGACGATCCACGGAACCCGGATCCCGCCCTCGTACAGGTTCCGCTTCAGGCCCCGGTAGGGGCCATTGGCGTTGAAGAAGTCGACGCTCACGCCGTCCTCCTCGTGCGGGCCGTTGTCCGAGGTGAAGATGACGATCGTGTTCTCGTCCAGGCCCTGCTGCTTCAACTGGTCGACGATCATGCCGACGTAGCCGTCCATGGTGGTGATCTGGATGGCGTGGGCCTTGTTCTGCGGGGTCCAGTCCTTCGCCGCGTACTCGCCGAACGACGGCACGACACTAGGGGCGTGCGGCAGCGGCAGCGTCAGCATCAGGAAGAACGGGGCCTGGGTGGTCTCCTGTCGTAGGAAGTCCAGGGCCTTCTGCATGATCAGGTCGGGGCCGAAGAGGGCGCCGAAATCGCCGGTGTTGCCCGGCAGGGTCACCTTGCGCTGGTTGTCCCAGAGATGGGTGGGGAAATAGCTCTTGGCCTGATGGTGGGTGAGGTACCCGAAGAAGTCGGTGAAGCCCTTCTCGTTCGGGTGGGACGGCTGGCCGGCCCGGTCCGGACCGAACCCCCACTTGCCGAACAGGCCCGTCCGGTAGCCGCGGTCGCGGAGCATCTCGCCGATCGTGCGGTCCTGCGGGCCCAGCGGGATGTCGCCGGAGCGCGGCGGGTTCCTGCGGACCGCGGTGTGGCCGGTGTGCTGGCCCGTCAGCAGCGACGAGCGGGCCGGGGCGCAGACCGGGGCGGCCGAGTAGGCGTCGGTGAAACGCAGGCCCTCGGCGGCCAGCCGGTCGATCCGCGGCGTCTTGATCTTCTTCTGGCCGTAGCAGCCGACCTCGCCCCAGCCGAGATCGTCGGTGTAGATCAGCACGAAGTTCGGCAGCCCCGGCGCCGTCGTGATCGGCTTGTCCGGGGCGGGCGCGACCGGACGCTGCACCTCGCTCTGCGGGGTCGTCGCGGGCGGTTCCGGCGGAACGCCCTTCTGGGCGGTGCGCGGAGTCTTCCCCGACGTCTCCGACGGCCAGACGGCGGCGCAGGCCGAACCGCCCACCGCGAGCGCTCCAGCACCGAACAGAAATCGGCGTCTGTCAGTCAAGTGAGCACTCCAAGGGGGACAAGCCGGGGGGACCGGGAGGAAACTCTACCGACTGCCGAAGCCGGAACGGTGATGAACCTCTGCCGTCAGCTGGAGTTGGCCGTTCGTTCATCCGTGCGTGTGACGCTGAATCCGCACAGTAACGTCAAGGATGAGAACGGTGGCATGACTGATCTGGCCTGGGTGGAGTCACCCCTCCAGCTCCTGTCCGCGGTGGAGGCGCGCCACGCCGGCGTGCTGGGCCCCGCGGAGCTGCTGGTGCGCGGCGGCTCCGCCGCGCTGACGGCCACCGCCACCGAACTGGAACGGCTCGGCCTGCCGTCCGGCACCACGCTCCGCTACGAGAAGCGGGCGAAGGCCGGACGGGCCGCCTGGGCCGTCGGCGACGCGTTCTCCGGCCAGGTGCAGATGCGGCTGCTCACCGCGCGGCC
Source organism: Actinocorallia lasiicapitis (assembly GCF_054778695.1). Classification (NCBI taxonomy): domain Bacteria; kingdom Bacillati; phylum Actinomycetota; class Actinomycetes; order Streptosporangiales; family Thermomonosporaceae; genus Actinocorallia; species Actinocorallia lasiicapitis. Next base: position 99 of record NZ_BAAGZI010000278.1, on the reverse strand, counting down.
GTCCCGGATCGTGCTCGTGGACGACGGGCTGGCCACCATCCATCTGCTCGGCCTGCTCGCCGGGCCGTGGCGGCAGCCGCTGATCAGGGCGCGCGCCTC